>CAYZMP010000017.1:0-30362 GCA_964479585.1 uncultured Erysipelothrix sp. | reverse complement strand
TTTCAGACTGTTGACAAATAAAGTCGACAGTCTTTTTTTTGTTTATGAAGAAAACAAGATTTGGTAAAATAGATGTAGGTGATAAACATGGCGGTAAATTTCAAAGATAGAAGTGAAATCATGGTGGTAAGTCCACTTAATGAATTAGTTCCTGAGGATCATTTAGTAAGAAAGCTAGATCGATACATTAACTGGTCTTTTATTTATCCATTAACCGATCCTCTTTATTCAACCAAAGGAAGAGGCAGAATTGATCCAGTGATCTTGTTTAAGATGATATTTATCAATAAGTTGTTTGGTATCAATTCAATGCGTAAAACATGTGAAGAGATTAAAGTGAATGTAGCCTATCGGTGGTTTTTACATCTGAGCTTTGAAGACAAGGTTCCTGACCACTCGACTTACTCTCAAAACTATCGAAGAAAATACAAAGATAATAATGTTTCTCAAAAAATATTTGAACATATACTAACCGAACTTATCAGTCATGAACTCATTGACATTGAGTCCTTGTTTATCGATGGAACACATGTAAAAGCACATGCCAATAAAAACAAATACAATAAACAAGAGCTCATTGTATCAAGTGCGAAAGCTTATCAAAAAGAACTAGAAGAAGAAATTAATCAAGACCGCAATGATCATAAGAAAAGAGCATTAGTCTTTCATGAAGAAACAGGTGAAGTAAAACAATCGAAAGTAAGTAAGAATGATCCGGAAAGTGGTGTTTTCCATAAAGGGGAAAAAGAAAAGTGCTTTGCCTATAGTATTAATACTGCCTGTGATAAACATGGTTATATTGTAGGAGCCCATATTGAACCTGGTAATGTGCATGATTCTCATAGCTTTTTTCCACTTTATCGAAAATTAAAGATGTTAGAAGACTTCCAAGAGATTAAGCATATGGTACTGGATGCAGGGTATATAACACCTTATATATGTAAAGTCATTATGGATGATGATAAAACACCTTTAATGCCTTATAAAAGACCCATGACTAAAAAGGGGTACTTCAAGAAATATGAATATGTGTATGATGAAGAATATGATTGTTATCTATGTCCTAACGAGAAAATATTAAAGTACAGCACGACTAATCGAGAAGGTTATCGCCTCTATAAATCAAATCCTAAAGAATGTAAGAAATGTCCATTTATTCATCAATGTACTGGTAATAAGAAGTTTCAAAAGGTCATTACTCGTCATGTATGGGACGATTATAAAGAAGAAACAGTCAATCACATTCGCCATAGTGATGCATGGAAAGAAATATATCCCCAGCGAAAACAAACAATCGAACGATGCTTCGCAGATGCCAAAACAAAATATGGGATGGGATTTACCCGATATACTGGAAAACAAAGAGTGTTTGATGATATACTCTTGCTTTTTAGTGCCATGAATATGAAAAAGATGGTTAATTACTTGGATAGAATACACCAAAACAACCATCTTAATAAACTATATTCAACTATTTTTCAGAAAATTGAAGCATTTGCTTCTTTTTTTATTTCCAACAAAAAAGAGAGCCTTCAAACATGAATGTTTGTCAACTCTCTGAAAGAACTCCGTGATGGAGTTCTTTTTCTATGTCTAATTCACATGACTGATTTTAGTTTTTTCGCAATTATCGTCGCTGCTTTTTTCGGTGATAATCGTGATAACTGATGAAGTATTTTAACATCTTTTCCTGCAAGCACATGGTATTTCTCTTTTTCCATACCACCAACAATAATTGTTGCAGCTTCTTTTGCACTTAAGAGTTTCATGGAAGATAAAGCTTTATCGCTATTCTTTATTTTTAGTGGTGCTCCTGAGTTTTTGCTTATATCCGTTGCGACACCACCAGGTAAAACTAACGTTACTTCAACGTTAGTATTTCTAAGTTCAGAGTGAAGTCCTTCTGTTAACAATTTTACAGCAGCTTTAGATGCACCATAAATGGTTTGACCAGGTACTGGTACAAAGCCACCCATGGAAGAAACATTTACAATATGTGCTTCAGGTCGTGTTAGAAAATGTGGTAGAAAAGACTTTACCATGTACACATTACCATAAAAGTTAATGTTCATTACTTGCTCGATTTTCTCATAACTCAAATCATTTACATGAATAAATGGTTGTATGATCCCTGCAACGTTAATAAAACCATCCACATGAATAAACCGTTGCAAGACATTATCTTTTAGTGTTTCAACTGATTCTCTTTTAGCCAAGTCAACTTCAAAGATTTCAATGTTGTTCACATAATCGTTAGCCAGTTCTTTTGTTTTCTCTAAGCCTTCTTTATTAATATCCACCGCCGCAACAGTTGCTCCTTTTTCAAGTAAAAGTAAAGCAACTTCGCGGCCAATGCCATTACCTGCACCGGTAACTACGATTGTTTTGTTACATGCTTTCATAAGTTTTTCTCCTTAAAAATGGGAATGATCTGCAACTATTTATAACATTATAGCGAAAGCAAGTGACTTTGACCACATATATCATGGTTTGTTAATGTGCTTAGTAATCAATCAATTTAGATGTTTTAAATGGATAACGAAAATAAAAATCTTAATTTTCAGCATTTTCCACAAAAATGTAATGAAATATGCATAAATTAGCATGAAAAACTCGAACTTGTTGCAATTGTATAAGATATTTGGATAAATTCACAAAAATGAAAAAAAGTCACTAAAAAGTAGTCAAAAACGTTTGCAATCGAGGTTGATTTCTGATATTATACCTAAGCGACCGCGAAGACGTGCGAGGTTGCCGGCACACTGAGACGCGTTGTCATGGTCAGTGAGAAGTCGGGGAATTTGCATCGAGCGAGTCTATCATGGATATAGACGCAAGAAATAGGAGGATTTCCATGGCAAAAAATAGTATCCGCATTCGCCTTAAGGCGTTTGAACACCGTGCTTTAGATCAAGCCGCTGAGAAAATTGTCGCAGCAGCAAACGATCATGGTGTAAAAAAAGTTGTTGGTCCAGTACCGCTACCAACAGAAAAAGAGATTATTACAGTATTACGTGCGGTTCATAAGTATAAAGATTCTCGTGAGCAATTTGAGATTCGTACACACAAACGTTTAATTGAAATTGTTGGACCATCGGCTGAAACGATTGATGCACTAAGTCGTTTAGAATTGCCTACTGGTGTTGACATTGAAATTAAACTGTAATTGGAGGTTAAGATGAAAGGTATTTTAGGACGTAAAGTCGGAATGACCCAAGTATTCTCAGAAGATGGTCTTTTAGTTCCTGTTACTGTAATCGAAGTTCAACCTAATGTTGTACTACAAAAGAAAACAGAAAAAACAGACGGGTACAATTCAGTGCAATTAGGTACTGAAGATAAGAAAACTCAAAGAGCAACTAAACCCGAAATTGGGCATGCTAAAAAAGCGGATAGCGCTCCAAAGAAATTTGTGGCTGAAATTCGTGGTGATGCGATGTTTGATTTTGAAGTGGGTCAAGAAGTTAAAGCAGATGTATTTGCTGCTGGAGATTTAATTGATGTTTCAGGAACCTCTAAAGGTAAAGGTTATACCGGAGCTGTTGTACGTAACAATCAAAGCTTAGGGCCTGCATCACATGGTTCAGGACATCATAGAGGAATTGGTTCTTTAGCTACCGGTGGTCGTAACAACGGTATTATTAATAAAGGACGTATTATGGCTGGTCAACATGGTGGATTCACCACAACCAACCGTAACTTAGAAGTAATTAAAGTGGACACTGAGAAAAATTACATGCTTGTAAAAGGTAATGTACCAGGTCCAAAACGCGGGTTTGTCATTGTTAAAACAACAACCAAACGTGTTAAGTCAAAACCTGCAACGACACTTGTTGACTTAACAGCAGCGAAGGAGGAGTAATTCGATGGTTAAAGTACAAGTATATGATTTAAATGGAAAACCATTAGATACAATGGAACTAGAAGCTGCTGTATTTGGCGTAACAGTAAACAAACAAGCAATGTTTGATGCCGTTATGTTGCAACGCGCTTCAATGCGCCAAGGAACTCACGACACAAAAAACCGTACCGAAGTTCGCGGTGGTGGTCGTAAGCCATGGCGTCAAAAAGGAACAGGACGTGCTCGTCAAGGTTCAATCCGTTCACCACAATGGCGTGGCGGTGGGATCGTGTTTGGTCCAACACCTCGTAATTATGGTGGGAAATTAAACCGTAAAGTTCGTCGTTTAGCTCTTCAATCAGCACTTTCACAAAAAGTGGTGGATGAAGCACTAATGGTTGTTGAAAATTTAGATGTGCAACAACCAAAAACAAAAGAATTTGTTGCTATCATGAACAACTTAAAACTTGAAAATAAAACATTGTTTGTTGTAAGTGGTGAAGAACAATTCGAAAATGCATTTCTTTCATTAAGAAATCTAGGCAATGCCATGTTGCTAAGTGTAGAAGGCTTAAATGTATATGACATTATGAATTCAGACAATGTTGTGTTTACAAAAGAAGCTGCCACATTAGCAGGTGTGTATTGGAATAAGAAAGATAGCGAGGGGTTAGCTGCATGAGTAATCCAAGAGATATCATCTTAAGACCGATCATTACAGAAAAATCTGTAAAGAACACGGACTTAGACAACAAATACACCTTTGAAGTAGCAAAGGGAGCAAACAAAACACAAGTTAAACAAGCAGTTGAAGCGATTTTCGCTGTAAAAGTTGAAAAAGTGAATATTGTCAATGTTCGCCCACGTCCAAAGCGTATGGGTAAATATGTCGGAACAACCAAAGCAGTTCGTAAAGCGATTGTGAAAGTTGTTGAAGGACAAAGCATTAACTTATATTAATAAGTTAAGAAAACTATCGGAAGAATCACGCTATTTCCGGAAAAACTGCGTAAGGAGGAAATGTTATGGCGATTAAAGCCTATAAGCCGACGACACCAGGTCGTCGTGGCATGACTGCCTTAAAAAATGAAGAGATTACAACAAGTCAACCAGAACGTTCACTGTTGGAACCTCTAAATAAAAAAGGTGGTCGTAACAACAATGGTCGCATTACCACAAGACATCAAGGTGGTGGCCATAAAAGAATGTATCGTGTGATTGATTTCAAACGAAACAAAGACGACGTTCCAGCAAAAGTCGCAACTATTGAGTACGATCCAAATCGTTCTGCCAATATTGCTCTATTGCATTATGTGGACGGTGAAAAAAGATATATCTTAGCACCTAAAGGTTTAAAAGTTGGTATGGAAATACTAAGTGGAGCTAAAGCAGACATTAAAGTTGGTCATGCAAAAGAACTAGGTTTAATGCCTGAAGGTACACTTGTACACAACGTAGAACTTAAACCAGGTAGAGGTGGTCAATTGGCTCGTTCTGCTGGAGCAAGTGCTCAAATCTTAGGTAATGAAGATAAATACGTTATTTTACGATTAGCTTCTGGTGAAGTTCGTAAAGTACTAGCTGCATGCCGCGCTACTGTGGGTGTAGTTGGGAATGAAGATTATAGCTTAGTAACGATTGGGAAAGCAGGTCGTTCACGTTGGATGGGTATTCGCCCAACTGTACGTGGTTCGGCAATGAACCCAGTAGATCACCCTCATGGTGGTGGTGAAGGACGTACACCAATTGGTCGTGTTTCTCCTATGTCACCTTGGGGTAAGAAAACCATGGGTGTTAAAACTCGTAAGAAAAATAAAGCTTCTGATAAATACATCGTCCGCGGACGTAAAGCGAAATAAACGAAAGGAAATTAATTATGAGTCGTAGTTTGAAAAAAGGACCATTCTGTGATGAACATCTACTTAAAAAAGTAGAAGCACTGAATGTGAACAATAAAAAAGAAGTAATCAAAACTTGGTCTCGTCGTTCGACTATCTTTCCACAGTTTGTCGAGCATACATTCGCGGTATACAACGGGAAAGAACATGTTCCTGTTTATGTCACTGAGGATATGGTAGGCCATAAGTTGGGCGAGTTTGTTCCAACACGTAAATATGGTGGTCATGGCGATGACAAGAAAGCCGGAAGATAGGAGGAAACATGGACGTAAAAGCAACCGCAAAGACTATCCGTGTAACCCCTCGTAAAGCACGGTTAGCATTAGATCTTATTCGAGGAAAAGATGTGAAAGAAGCTGAGGCTATCTTAAAATTCACACCAAACTTTGCTGCAAAAGCAACAGGGAAAGTATTAAAGTCTGCTATTGCCAATGCAGTAAACAATCATAGCTTAAATGAAGAACGTTTATATGTTAAAAAATGCTATGCTGATGAAAGTATTACTCTTAAACGCTTTATGCCAAGAGCAAAAGGGTCTGCATCAGCCATTCATAAACGCACAAGCCACATCACAGTAATTGTGGCAGAAAGAGAGTAGGAGGAACAATTATGGGTCAAAAAGTTAGTCCAGTTGGATTACGGATTGGTATTATCCGTGATTGGGAATCAAGATGGTATGCAGATAGAGAATATGGCAACTTGTTAATCGAAGATATTAAGCTTCGTGAACATGTATTCAAAACTATGAACAATGCATCAATCTCAAGAGTAGAAATTGAACGTTCTAAAAATCGTGTTGAACTAATTATTCGTACAGCACGTCCTGGTGTGGTTATTGGAACCAACGGGGAAAATGTTGAAAAACTTAAGAAACAATTAGATAAACTTACAGGTGGCAAACAAGTTAATGTTAGAGTTGTGGAAATCGCAAACCCTGACTTAGATGCTTATCTTGTTGCTAAGGGTATTGCTGAACAACTAGAGCAACGTGCATCCTTTAGAACAGCACAAAAACGTGCGATCCAACGTACGATGAGAGCTGGAGCAAAAGGTGTTAAAACAATGGTATCAGGCCGTTTAGGTGGTAATGATATCGCACGTAGTGAAGGTTATTCAGAAGGTGTTGTACCTCTTCACACATTACGTAGTGACATTGATTTTGCAATCGCAGAAGCAATGACAACTTATGGTATCTTAGGGGTTAAAGTTTGGATTTGCCGTGGCGAATTATTGCCAGGTCAAATGGTAACCGAACCAGAAGCACCTAAACGTCCAGAGCGTAGTAACCGTCGTCGTCCAAGTCGTCCAAGACCTGAACGTAAAGAAGGACCAAAAGAGGCAGTTAAATCAGCACCAGAACCTGTACGTGAAAGTAACGAGCAGGGAGGTAAAGAATAATGTTGATGCCAAATCGTACCAAATACCGTCGTCCACACCGCCAATCGTATGAAGGGCGTTCAAAAGCTGGTCGTACTGTTGCATTTGGAGAATATGGATTAGTTGCAGAAAGTGGTGCTTATGTAAGTAATCGCCAAATTGAAGCAGCGCGTATCGCCATGACTCGTTATATGCGTCGTGGTGGAACAGTGTGGATTAAAATTTTCCCACACTTAGCAATAACAAAGAAACCGCTAGAAGTACGGATGGGTTCTGGTAAAGGAGCTCCTGAAGGCTGGGTAGCAGTTGTTAAAGCTGGTCGAGTGATGTTTGAAATTGCTGGAGTTAGTGAAGAAGTCGCAAAAGAAGCATTCCGCTTAGCTGCGAACAAACTTCCAGTAAAAACCAAATTCGTTCGTAAAGGCGAGGAGGAGTAACAATGTTGATCAATGAAATTCGCGAGAAAAGCAATCAAGAATTGAATCAGGAAATTGACACATTGAAGGAAGAGTTGTTCAACCTTCGCTTTCAATTAGCAACCGGTCAATTAACCAATACAGCACGTATTAAAACAGTACGTAAAACTATTGCAAGAATTAAAACGGTTATAAGTGAACGTGCATACAATGAACAACAGGAGGTTAATGGATAATGGAACGATCAAAACGTAAAGTTTATCGTGGTACTGTCGTTAGTGATGCAATGGATAAAACCATCGTCGTTGAAATCACAACATCCAAACGCCATCCACTTTATGGTAAACGTGTTAAATATTCGAAAAAGTTAAAAGCTCACGATGAAACAAACGAAGCAAAAATTAACGATGTTGTTGAAATTATGGAAACTCGTCCACTATCCGCAACCAAACGCTTCCGTTTAATTAAAGTCGTTGAGAAAGCTGTTGTTCTTTAGAGGAGGGTTATCATGATACATAACGAAAGTAGACTAAAAGTAGCTGATAACACCGGTGCTAAAGAAGTACTTGTCATCCGTGGCTTAGGAGGATCTCGTCGTAGATCATCCAACATCGGTGATATTGTGGTTTGCACCGTTAAGGTCGCAACACCAGGTGGAACAGTGAAGAAAGGTGATGTTGTTAAAGCAGTAATTGTTCGTACAAGATACGGATTACGCCGTGAAAACGGTTCAAAAATCCGCTTTGATGACAACGCAGTAGTAATTATTAAAGACGATAATACGCCAAGAGGTACCCGTATTTTTGGACCTGTGGCAAGAGAACTCCGTGACAAAGATTTCATGAAAATTGTATCTTTAGCTCCGGAAGTACTGTAGGGAGGTGCTTGTGATGAGAATAAGAAAAGGCGATAAAGTAAAAGTAATCACTGGTGCAAACAAAGGTGTAATTGCTGAAGTTAAAGCCGTTTTCCCAAAAGAAAACAAAGTACTCGTTGAAGGTGTAAATGTTGTTAAAAAACATAACAAGCCAACTCAAGCAAATCCTGATGGTGGCATTAGTGAATTTGAAAAACCAATCGATGCTTCAAATGTGATGCTCTATGATGCAAAAGCAAAAAAAGTAAGTCGTGTTGGTATTAAAGAAGAAAAAGGAAAGAAAGTGCGTGTGCTAGTGAAAACTGGTGCAACACTCAAGTAGGGAGGAACTATGAATCGTTTATTAGAAAAATACAAAACTGACGTAGTTGGTGCACTTGTAAAAGAGTTCAACTATTCCTCCGTGATGCAAGCACCTAGAGTTGAAAAAATTGTAATCAACATGGGTGTTGGTGATGCAATTACCAATGCAAAAGCACTTGAGGATGCAGTAGAAGAGTTAACAGTAATTGCTGGTCAAAAGCCAGTAATTACAAAAGCAAAAAAATCGATTGCTAACTTCAAATTACGTGAAGGTATGCCTATTGGATGTAAAGTTACATTACGTGGCGATCGTATGTATGCATTTTTAGACAAATTAGTCAATGTTGCATTGCCACGTGTTCGTGATTTCCGTGGAGTAAGCAATGAAGCATTTGATGGTCGTGGAAACTATACATTAGGGATTAAAGAACAACTAATTTTCCCTGAGATTAATTATGATAAAGTAAATCGCGTACGTGGTATGGATATTATTATTGTTACGAGTGCTCCAACTAATGAAGAAGGAAGAGCATTACTAGCAAATCTTGGCATGCCATTTGCGAAAAAAGGACAAGGAGTGTAAGATGGCTAAAACATCGATGATTGTAAAATCTAAACGTCCTGCAAAATTCAAAGTTCGTGAATACACACGTTGTGAACGTTGTGGACGTCCACATTCAGTGTTGCAAAAGTACAAATTATGTCGTATTTGCTTCCGTGAGTTGGCTTATAAAGGTCAAATCCCGGGTGTGAAGAAGGCAAGTTGGTAGCGGAAGGAGGAAACACTGATGATGAATATGACAGATCCTATTGCGGATATGCTTACTAGAATTCGTAATGCCTTAGGGGCAAAACACGAAACAGTGGACATTCCAGCAAGTAAGGAAAAAGTAGAAATTGCCCGAATTCTTAAAGAAGAAGGGTTTATCGTGGGCTATTCAGTAAGTGATGACCTTAAGAAGGTACTAACCATTGAATTGAAATACGGTCCAAACAACCAAAAAGTAATTAGCGGATTAAAACGTATCTCTAAACCTGGACTACGTGTGTATGCAGAAGTAACAAACATTCCACGTGTACTAAATGGTTTAGGTATCGCGATCTTATCAACCTCTTCTGGGGTTATGAGTGACAAAGATGCTAGAAAGAAACATGTAGGCGGCGAAGTGCTAGCCTATGTATGGTAGGTGAGAAAAGATTATGTCACGTATCGGAAATAAAACGATTACCATTCCTAGTGGTGTAGAACTTACAATTAAACCAGGGAATGAAGTTACGGTCAAAGGACCTAAGGGTGAGTTGAGCCGTAAGTTTTCAGATGTAGTTGAAATAACAGTTGAAGAAGGTATTTGTACAGTAAAACGTGCAAATGAAAAGAAACATTCAAAACAATTGCATGGTACAACTCGTGCATTGTTAGCGAATATGATTGAAGGTGTTTCTAACGGATTTACTCGTGAACTACAACTTGTTGGTATCGGTTATAAAGCCGCAGTCAACGGAAATAAATTAGTATTAAATGTTGGATATTCACATCCTATTGAGTTTGAAATTGAAGAAGGTGTTAATGTTACCATTGGCAAACCTACTGAAATCAAAGTTGAAGGTATTGATAAACAACGTGTTGGTGAATGGGCTGCAAACATTCGTGCAGTACGTAAACCAGAACCATATCTTGGTAAAGGTATTCGTTACAAAGATGAAAGAATCCGTCGCAAAGAAGGTAAGACGGCTGCTAAAGGATAATAGGAAGGAGATATTAGGTTTATGTTAAAGAAAATTGATCGTAACAAAGAACGCGTGCGTCGCCATAAACGGGTACGTACTAAAGTATCTGGTACAAGTGAACGTCCACGTCTTAGCGTTTTTCGTTCCAATGCCAACATCTCTGTCCAAGTCATTGATGATACCAAAGGAACAACTTTAGTATCAGCAAGCAGTGTCGATATGAAACTTGAAAATGGTGGAAATATTGAAGCTGCTAAGGCAGTAGGTGCTGAAATTGCTGCTCGTGCCAAGAAAGCAAAAATTAAAAAGGTTGTCTTTGATCGTGGTGGATACATTTATCATGGTCGTGTCAAAGCATTAGCAGAGGCTGCTCGCGAAGCAGGCCTAGAATTTTAGGAGGGTACCTGATGGAACGCAAACCAAGAAGAAACAATAGAAGACAAGAAGTTAAAGAATTCGAAGAAAGAGTCGTTGTCATTAATCGGGTAACCAAAGTTGTAAAAGGTGGACGTCGTTTCCGCTTCTCAGCATTAGTTGTCGTTGGTGATAAAAAAGGCCGTGTTGGTTTTGGTTTAGGTAAAGCAAATGAAGTACCTGATGCCATTAAAAAAGCAATTGAACAAGCTAAAACAAATGTATTTAGAGTGCCTATTGTAAACAACAGCACCATTCCGCATGCCATTGTTGGTCGTGCAGGTGCAGGTCAAGTAATGATTCGTCCTGCAAGTGAAGGTACAGGAGTTATCGCCGGTGGACCAGTACGTGCCGTACTTGAGTTAGCTGGTATTACAGATGTACTTTCAAAAAGCTTAGGTTCAAGAACACCAATAAACATGGTTCGTGCAACTGTAGCAGGATTAAAAGAACTAAAAACGATTGAACAAGTGGCTAAACTTCGTGAGAAAAAACCGCATGAAATTCGCGGGTAAGGAGTAATGCAAAATGAAACTAAATGAACTAAAATATACCGAAGGTGCTCGCAAAGAGCGCAAACGTCTTGGTCGTGGACATGCTACTGGCCAAGGTAAAACAGCAGGTAAAGGACATAAAGGTCAAAATGCACGTAGTGGTGGTGGCGTACCTATTGGATTTGAAGGTGGCCAAACTCCTCTTTTCCGTCGTATTCCTAAGCGTGGGTTTACCAATATCAATCGTGTTGATTATGCGATTGTAAATGTGGAATCTTTAAATCAGTTTGAAGATAAAGCAACTGTAACCATTGACGCATTAAAAGCTGCAGGATTAGTTAAAAAAGAGCTTGATGGAGTTAAGATTTTAGGTAATGGAGAACTTACCAAATCATTGACTGTAAGTGCTCATAAATTTTCTAAGTCAGCTGTTGCAGCGATTGAGCAGGCAGGCGGAAAAGTAGAGGTGATCTAAATGATCAAACTTCTACGGGATATATTTGCAAACAAAGACATTAGAGGACGCATCTTATTCACCCTAGGGATTTTCTTTATCTATCGCTTAGGTGCAGCAATTCCTGCACCCATGGTAGATACAGATGCCCTTTTGGCTGGAATAGGTGATGATTCCTTTTTTGGCATGTTGAATTTATTGGGTGGTGGAGCGCTTCAAGAATTTTCCATCTTTGCAATGGGAATTGGACCGTACATTACCTCATCCATTATTATTCAATTATTAGCAATGGATGTTATTCCAGCACTAACTGAAATGGCAAAATCAGGAGCTCAAGGGAAAATGAAAATGGATAGAATAACCCGTTATTTAACCTTAGCACTTGCATTTTTGCAGTCATTTACAATGACGTATGCCTTTGATATCTCATATGGAATTTTAGCAAATGCCAATGTCGCAACATACTTGTATGTATCAACGATTCTTACTGCAGGAACTATGTTTTTAATGTGGTTAGGTGATCGTATTTCACAACATGGTATTGGTAATGGTATTTCTATGATTATCTTTGCTGGTATTGTCTCAAATATCCCATTTCAATTTACACAAGCGTTTCAAACACTTGTGGACACAAGTAGTAATGCAGCTATGTTTGGTGGAATATTAAACTTCGCTCTGTTTGTGGCTATGTATGTTGCTATCATCATACTTGTTATTTTTATGCAAACAGCGGTTCGAAAAATTCCAATTCAATACACATCAAGTAGCATGCGTAAATCAAAAGCTGAGATTACCTATCTTCCATTGAAGATCAACTCAGCAAGTGTTATACCTGTTATTTTTGCAAGTGCAGTGATGACAGCTCCAATAACTGTAATGAGTTTTTTCAATCAAGGTGAGTTTTATCAACGCCTAAGTGAAATACTAAACTTTACACAGCCACTTGGATTAACACTGTATATTGTATTAATTATTTTCTTTACATTCTTTTATACCAACATGCAAATCGACCCTTCAAAGATTTCTGAAAATCTTGGAAAGTCAGGAACATACATACCGGGTATTCGTCCAGGAAATGAAACTAAAGAATATGTATTCAAAGTACTAAATCGAATTACTGTACTTGGTGCTATCTTCTTATCCTTTATTGCCGCATTACCATATGTATTACCAATGCTTTCCAACTTGCCAACATCAATTTCTGTTGGTGGTACCGGAATCATCATTGTGGTTGGTGTCGCGATGGAAACAATGAAAGATATTCAAGGACGTCTCACCCAAAAGCAATATCGTGGGTTTGTTAATCGATAATCATGAACATTTTAATTAATGGCGCTGCAGGAAGTGGGAAATCGACTGTTTCAAGACAGATCATAAAGGTGTACGACATCCCCCATATTTCAACAGGAAACATGTTTCGAGATGCTATGCGTAATGAGACAGAACTTGGTATTCAAGCAAAAAACTATATTGATCGTGGTATGTTGGTACCAGATGATATAACCATTAAAATGGTTGAAGAGCGATTAATGCAAGATGATTGTAAAAAGGGCTATTTATTGGATGGATTTCCTAGAACATTAGTCCAAGCAGTAGCTTTTGAAGATATTGCAAAAAAGATTGATCGTCCTGTAGAACTCGTATTAAACTTATCAGTTGAACTAGATGCGCTTATTCATCGTGTGGTGGATCGTCGTGTATGTGAAAACTGTAAGTCAATTTATAACTTAGAGTACATGCCGCCAAAGGTGGAAAACACATGTGATAATTGTGGCTCACCACTGAATCATCGTAGTGATGACACACTCGAACAACTTGTTGTTCGATTAAAGGAATACGTTTTTCTAACTAAACCGGTACTCGACTATTACATGTACAAAGGTCTTGTAAAATATGTCGATGCCACACCAAAACCAGAAATTGTTTGGGAAAGCGTAAAAGAACTTCTAAGGAGTATGGAATGATCACCACCAAATCAGAGCGTGAAATCAAGTTAATGAGAGAAGCAGGTCGTATTGTGGCTTTAGCTCATCAAGCTGTCAAAGAAGCAATTGTAGCCGGCGTGACAACAAAGCAACTTGATGCATTGATTGAAGAAGTGATTATTAAGCATGATGCCACGCCTTCCTTTAAAGGATATGGTGGCTTTCCAGCGGCAGCATGCACATCAATCAACGATGTGCTCGTCCATGGCATCCCTGATGATACAGTACTACAAGAGGGAGATATTATTTCCATCGATATTGGTGCGAATTATAAAGGGTATCATGGTGATAGTGCTTGGACTTATGCTGTTGGCGAAATTTCCGATGCAGCAAAGCAGTTGCTAGAGGTTAGTGAAGCGTCCTTGTATGAAGGCTTAAAATTTGCTAAAGTTGACAATCGCTTGTTTGATATATCGCACGCCATAGGATCGTATTGTATGGAGCGTGGCTATAGTTTGCCACTTGAGTACACCGGTCATGGCATTGGATCATCACTTCATGAAGATCCAGCAATTCCAAATGTAGGGAGACCTAATACAGGAATTGTTCTAAAAAAAGGAATGACACTGGCAATTGAACCAATGGTTCATATAGGGAAACCATTTACAAAAGTATTGTCCGACAATTGGACAGTCGTAACAAGAGATGGTTCATTGTCTGCACATTTTGAACACACGATTGTCATAACTGACACAGGATATGACATACTAACAACGCTATAGTTGCTACAAGGGAGGAATAACATGGCTAAACAAGACGTTATCGAAATTGACGGTATCGTTGAAGACACATTGCCTGGCGCAATGTTCAAAGTGAAATTATCTAACGGGCACGAAATTATGGCCCACGTTTCCGGCAAAATCCGTATGCACTACATTCGCATTTTACCGGGTGACCGTGTCACTGTTGAGATTTCACCATACGATTTAACACGTGGGCGTATCACATTTAGACATAAATAGTCTAGGGAGGAAAACGCATGAAAGTAAGACCATCAGTCAAACCAATGTGCGATAAGTGCCGTGTCATTAAGCGCAATGGTCGTGTAATGATTATTTGTGAAAACCCTAAACACAAACAAAGACAAGGAAACTAGGAGGAACACACAATGGCTCGTATTGCGGGAATCGATATCCCACGCGATAAGCGCGTGGTAGTATCATTAACTTATATCTATGGGATTGGAAACACCAAAGCCCAAGAGATTTTAAAGAATGCAGAAATTAGCGAAGATGTTCGCGTTAAAGACTTAAATGACGATCAAGTAAATGCTATTCGTCAACAAATTGAAAAAATTAAAGTAGAAGGTGATTTGCGTCGTGAGGTTTCACTAAACATTAAGCGTTTAATGGAAATCGGAAGCTATCGTGGTATCCGTCATCGTCGTAACATGCCAGTTCGTGGTCAACGTACCAAGACAAATGCACGTACACGCAAAGGACCACGTCGTACAGTAGCAAACAAGAAGAAATAAACGATAGGAGAGAAAACAAATGGCAAAAGCAAAAACAACACGTAAACGTCGTGTCAAAAAGAATATTGCACGTGGTGTCGCACACATTCATTCGACCTTTAATAACACTATCGTTACCATTACCGATGAAAAAGGAAACGTCATTGCGTGGTCAAGTGCTGGTGCACTAGGATACAAAGGTTCACGTAAATCAACACCATTTGCGGCTCAACTTGCAAGTGAAGCAGCAGCAAAAGCCGCTATGGATAATGGAATGAAAACCGTCGAAGTTAATGTTAAAGGTCCTGGACCAGGACGTGAGGCAGCTGTTCGTGCACTTCAAACAGCAGGATTAGAGATCAACGTTATTAACGATGTTACACCTATCCCTCACAATGGTTGTCGTCCACCAAAACGTCCAAGAGGATAGATGTAAACAATAGGAGGTTGGTATGCAAAAATTCGAACGTGCCAAAATAGAAGTACAAGAATATGTCGAATCCGATCACTATGGTAAGTTTGTTGTCGAACCATTTGAACGTGGTTTTGGAACTACAATAGGAAACGCATTACGTCGGGTTTTATTATCATCATTACCAGGTGCAGCGGTGTATTCGATAAAAATTAATAATGTTTATCATGAATTTACAGCAATTTCTGGTGTTGAAGATGATGTGACTACAATTATATTAAATATTAAAGATTTAGTAATGACCATTTCAGATGATGATGTGTACACACTACAAATCAATGAAAAGGGACCAAAAGTTGTCACAGCAGGGGACATCGTTTGTCCTACAAATGTTGAAATATTAAACAAAAACCATGTGATTACTACCTTAGAAGAAGGTGGAGAATTAGTCATGGAATTAAAAGCGCGTGTTGGTCGCGGTTATGTAAGTGCCGACACTAACAAGTTGTTGTATCAAGGTTCCTCTCAAGGTATTGGAACAATTTACACAGATTCTGTGTATACACCAATTGAACGTGCGACCTATACGGTAGAACCAACTCGTGTTGGTCAAGATACAAAATATGATCGTTTGATCATTGAAGTGCAAACCAATGGGTCTATCACACCACAAATGTCGTTGTCCATGGCTGCAAAAGTATTGGATGACCATTTATCACTGTTTATGAACATTGAAGAATCGATTAGTGAAATGGATTCTCTCATTAAAGAAAACAATAGTGAGACTCAAAATAAGAGTCTTGTTATGATGATTGAAGACTTGGATTTATCTGTTCGTTCATACAACTGTTTAAAACGTGCAGGTATTCAAACTGTCGAAGAGTTAACAATGCGTACTGAAGATGAAATGATGCGTGTTCGTAACTTAGGTAAAAAATCATTAAAAGAAGTAAAGGACAAACTATTGGATTTGGGCTTAAACTTCAAATCATTTGAATAGACCAGGAGGAAAGTAAGATGCAAAATCGTAAATTAGGACGCAAGTCTGATCATCGTAAAGCTTTATTACGTAACATGGCTGCTAGTCTAATAATTTCAGAAAAAATGGAAACAACTGAAAAGAAAGCATTAGAATTACGTAGTTACATGGATGAGTTAATCACACTTGCAAAACGTAACGATTTACACGCTCGTCGTCAAGCAGCTGAAAAGCTATTTAACGTTGTAGCAGATGAAGATAAAGGACAAAGCGTGCTACAAAAACTCTTTGATGATATTGGTCCACGTTATAGTGATCGTCAAGGGGGATATACCCGAGTATTAAAAACTGTCCAACGTCGTGGTGATGCAGCACCTATGGCGATTATTGAACTAGTATAAAGCGGGGGACCCCCGCTTTTTTCTTGTATGTTAGAAATAATTAAACAACAAGCCTTACTTGATCAAGTTCCAATAATGAAAGATGATGCACTACAAGCGATCTGTGATAGTATAGTTGATCATCATGCCCTTTTTGTGTTGGAATTTGGTACTGCAGTTGGTTATTCTAGTTTAACAATTGCACAAAAGTGTCCTTGGATAAAGATGGATACTATTGAAAAAGATGAAGCTCGATATAAACAAGCTATCCATAACAAACAACAACTAAACAATACCAATGTGTCCATGCATTGTGCAGATGCAAAAAAATGGAACATTCCTCAGTTTTATGATGTTATTATCATTGACGCCGCAAAAGCACAAAACAAGTTTCTATTTGAACGTGCACTTCCCTTTTTAAAGCCACGAGGCATTATGTTTGTGGATAACATGCATTTTCATGGGTTTGTGGATGAAATACCGATGGGAAAGCGAAAACGAAATTTACGTCAAATGGTACAGAAGATACAGGCATTTAAAGAATACATTGCTTCGCTCGATTATCTTGAAAGTGAAATGATGGATGTTGGGGATGGATTATTAAAAATACAAAGAAAACATGTGTGATTTTGCCGTAAAATGTTTGGTTATGATACAATAAACAAAGAAAGGTAGGAAATGGTTATGAAGAAAAAATTTGCTGGTGCACTACTTGTATCAGCTGCACTTGCAGCCTTTATGATGAAGCGAAAAAAAGAACAAGAAGAGCCTATCTTAATAACATTGGATGAAGAACCTGATGATTTTGATCAAATGGATGAGCAATATCCTCATATCAAATCTAGTGAACGACAATCGTGGCAAACACGAATTAAAATATTGTTAAAGTCATTAGTAAATGAGAAAAGTGTAACGTTAACACATTATTTAAAATTTAAAACTCAAGATGATTTGTTTGATGCGATTAAACATGCAAAGCAATTTGATTATACGCTTGTAGAAGCGGATGAGAAACACCAAGTTGTATTGGAAAAAGACATGGAAAATTTCTATGATGACTTGTGCAAAGCGGTATTAGAGATGGTTGAGCTAACGCGTACATACCACGGAGTATACCGTGAATTTGAAATTAAGAATTAGGTGAATTTGTGTCATATATAAAAGTTAGAGATGTATCATTTAGCTACGATCAAGAAGTAGACGTTGTTAAAAACGTTTCTTTTGACGTGCAAAAAGGAACATATACTTGCATCATCGGACATAATGGTAGTGGTAAAAGCTCACTTGCCAAATTATTGATTGGTCTTTTAATGAAAAAAGAAGGTTCCATCATTATTGATAATGATGAGTTATCGCAAGATAGCATTGATCGTATTCGTAGTAAAATAGGGATTGTCTTTCAAAATCCTGATAACCAGTTTATTGGTGCTACAGTAAGGGATGACATTGCTTTTGGATTAGAAAATAGACAAGTTGATCCAAGTGAGATGGATGAGATTATTGAATATTATGCAAATAAAGTGAACATGATTGACTATTTAGATCATGAGCCATCACGACTAAGTGGTGGACAAAAACAAAGAGTTGCTATTGCTGGTATTTTAGCAATGAAGCCAGACATACTTATACTAGATGAAGCAACAAGTATGCTAGATCCTAAGGGAAAACGAGAAATAAACGAATTAGTACAAGAATTGTTTAAACAAGAAGAAATGACGATCATTTCTATTACTCATGATATTGAAGAAGCTTTGTATTGTGATCACCTGTTAGTAATGAATGAAGCAAAAATTCAAATGGATGGATTGGCGAAAGACATTTTAGTGCTTCAAGAAGAATTAACGAACATGGCATTAGATGTACCTTTTAATGTTAAAGTTTCTAAAGCACTTTTAGAAGTAGGTATCGAAGTGGATGAGTTGTATTCCTTAGAAAAGTTGGTGGAGCAAATATGAGTATCACATTTAAAAATGTAAGTTATGAATATGCGCCAAACACCCCTTTTGCCTATGGAGCATTAAAAGATGTTAATGTATCAATAACTTCTCATAAAGTAACGGCAATTATTGGAGCTACAGGAAGTGGTAAATCCACATTAGTGCAACACCTTAATGCTCTTTTATTACCAACAGTTGGTGAAGTGGAAGTATTAGATCGAGTAATAAAAGCAAATGAAAAGCCTAAAAAACTAAAAGAACTACGTAAAAATGTAGGACTGGTTTTTCAGTTTCCTGAGTATCAATTATTTGAAGAAACAGTATTAAAAGATGTGGCTTTTGGGCCACTTAATTTTGGATTAAGCAAAGAAGAAGCCATTGAAAAAGCGAAAATAGCGCTAGATATTGTTGGATTAAGTGAAGAGTATTATGAAAAATCACCACTAGATATGTCAGGTGGACAAAAAAGAAGAGCTGCTATTGCTGGAATTTTGGCCATTGATCCTGATGTTTTAGTATTGGATGAACCTACTGCAGGATTAGATCCACAAGGTTCTCATGCGATGATGGAGTTGTTTATCCAATTAAATAAAATGAAAAATAAAACCATTTGCTTAGTAACCCACGATATGGAACACGTGTTTAATTACTGTGAAAATGTTGTGGTTATTGATAAGGGACAAGTAATCTACTCCGATAGTGTAGAAAACTTTTTCAACAATGAAGAAATGTTAAACTCCTTAACAATTGAATTACCGAAAGTTATTCAATTTAAACGTTTGTTGCGAAAAAAGGGGTTTACAATCGATCATACATCCAAAACATTGGAGGAAATTATCCCCCAAGTGGTAGCACAACGAGGTGATGTTCATGAATAACATTGCACTAGGACGCTACTTACCTTTAAATTCAGTTGTTCATAAATTAGATCCTCGATTTAAAATAATCGGGATGCTCATATTGTTAGTTGCGATCTTTTTGCCTGCAGGCTTTTATGGATATGGTTTTTTAACGTTATTTATTGGTAGTGTTGTGATGATTTCAAAACTTAGCTTTAAGTTTATCATTAAAGCCATGAAACCAATGATGTTGATGCTTGTCTTTTTAATGGTCATAAATATCTTTGTGCTTCGAACAGGATATGTTGTCTTTGATATATTTGGTTTTCTTATTTATAGTGACGCAATCTTTCAAACATTGTATATTTCGATTCGGTTGTTGTTAATGATTATGGTCACAACCATTTTAACAGCCACCACAAAACCACTAGACTTAACCTTAGGTATCGAAGATTTATTAGCACCATTTAAACGATTCAAAGTTCCAGCGCATGAAATTGCCATGATGATTTCAATTGCACTACGTTTTATTCCTACTTTAATTGAAGAAACCGATCGCATTATGAAAGCACAAGCTTCTCGAGGAGTGGATTTAGCTGAAGGAAAACTAAAGGAAAAAGTATTGGCGATATTATCACTCATTGTACCTTTGTTTGTTTCTTCCTTTCAACGCGCAGAAGATTTAGCCGATGCAATGGAAGCTAGAGGGTATGTGCCAACGAATAAACGAACACGTTACAAACAATTAAAACGCACACTAAAAGACATAATCATGCTATTTATCGTTGTCTTTGTTTTAGCTAGTGTCATTGCAATGGTTGTTCTTTTATGAGAATAAAAGCAACTTGTTCTTTTAAAGGATGGCATTATGCAGGTTGGCAAATTCAACCACATGCAATTAGTGTTCAAGAAATTATTCAGCAAACATTAAAAAGTATCACTAAATCTTCAGTTGCTGTAATTGGTTGTTCTCGAACAGATGCCAAAGTTAGCGCTGAAGATTTTGTTTTTCACTTTGATATTACAATGGCCATACCTTTAACAAACTTAAGAAAAGTACTTAATGATCGTTTACCAAAAGATATTTATATTTATGATTTAGAAGTGGTAGACAAATCCTTTCATGCAAGAAGAGATAGCAAAGCGAAACTGTATCGATACACCATTGAAACAGGAGCATACAATGTGTTTGAAAATGAACATGTTTATCAGTTTAATAAACCAATTGACATATCATTAAGTCAACAAGTCTTAGATATCTTTGTTGGGACGCATGATTTTACATCATTTAACACAACACCATTATCTGTTGTAAGCAATCAAGTACGAACAATTACCTTTGCAAAAATACAACAAGCAGGTACAAAAGCTATTGTACATGTTCAAGGAAATGGGTTTTTACACCATATGGTACGCATGATTGTACAAACAATGATTGAAGTAAACAAAGGTAATATAACAGTAGATGATGTTACTAGAATGTTGCAAGCAAAGGATAAGAATGTTTGTCGTTACAAAGCAGATGCACAAGGATTAACACTAGAAAGGGTATACTATGAATCAAATAATGAGTAATTATCACACTCACACCACTCGTTGTAAACATGCCTATGGATCGGATGAGCAGTTTGTATTGTCTGCAATTAAAGCAGGATACACATCATTAGCATTTACAGACCATAGTCCTTGGTTGTTGTATCCTTTTGAAGCAGGTAATATTCGTATGCACATAAGTGAAATGGAAGAATACGTAGAGAGTATTAATCATTTAAAAAGACAATATCGTGATGAAATATCTATTTATGTCGGTTTAGAAGCTGAATATTATCGAGATCGAATTGATTGGCTCATTAACCTTAAACAAAAGCATCAGTTGGATTTATTAATTCTTGGTAATCATTTTAGAGGGTATGAATCCAATGAAACATACTATGGAAACTATCGTGATAAGACCAATGTATACAAACATTATGTTGAAGATGCTATTGATGCGATGGCAACAGAAGCATACAGTATTTTCGCTCATCCTGACTTGTATTTTAGAACAAATAATAAAGTGGATAAAGTTGCACTTGAAGCCGCGCAACAAATTTGTGATGCAGCAAATCATTACAATGTAGCATTAGAGTATAATTTAGGTGGTATTCGTTATGGTGATAACAGTTAGCCGAAAGATGAATTTTGGCAAGTTGTAGCAAAAAACAAAAACGTTAGCGTCATTGGAGTCGATGCTCATCGACCAAAACATTTAGAAGACACAACACTAAGAGACAAGGCACAAAGATTCTTAAATAACATTGGAGTTGTTGTAGTAGAAGAAATAAAACTCAAGTAAGTGGAGAATGTGATATTCTCCGCTTTTTTAATAACTTTGACTTTCAAAATAAATGTTTTTACAATGAAAGTAACAATGATTCGATTAGAGAAGGAGAGCATATGATTAAAAATAAAATAATTAATCAAAAGAAAAGTGTTTACATGTTTTTTATGGCTGTGTTTGTCGTCTTTTCTTTAGTTGCTTGTTCATCGAGTTCCAATGGTGAATCATCTAATGGTAATAATGATCAAAATAATAGTGAGAATGGTAATCAAAATCAAGACAATGATCAAGAAACGCCAACTGCAGAAGATAAAATCAAAGGAACCAAAATTGATTTGTATGATAACTTAGTGTTGATGAGTGAAACTGATGAACGGTTAGTCTATTATACATCCGATGAACCAGCAAAGGTTGCAGAGTTTTATAGTAATCTTGAAGGTATTGTTGGTAGTGGTGCTGATATGCTTTATGCTTATCAAACCCCAGTGCTATCCCATGTGTATAAAATGCCTACCAATGTTCAAAGTGAAGACTATGAAGATCAAGTGGATAAGTGGCAAGAAGAGTTTCATGAGTTAAGTCAAGAGTTTGGTGGATTAATGGCTATACTTATCGCAAGTGCAGATCATGTGGATGTTGCGGATGTAGTTGGAGATGATTATGTTGGCTCAATTCCAGCTAATGCAAACACAGTAGTTAGTTTTAACTTTATCGACTTAGAAGAATTTGAATAGATAGGATTAAAGTAGTTAATCGAATCATTCGATATCGTTTAGAATAGAATAATGATATTTGTTAACTTTGTCATCAAATACTACATGATAGTGTTGTTTTTCCTTGACTGTTAGTGTGGTTTGCTATATTATAGTAGTTGGCACTTTATGCCAATTGTAGCCCCGGAAAACTACATTTGGTCAGGAGGAATACTATGCGCCAAACATATATGGCAAAACCAAACGAGGTTGTTCGTCAATGGTACGTTGTTGATGGAACTAACCAAACTTTAGGTCGTCTAGCTAGTGAAGTTGCAGTTTTACTTCGCGGTAAACACAAACCTACATTTACACCTCATGTTGATGGTGGAGATTACGTGATCGTGATTAACGCAGATAAAATACAAGTAACTGGAAACAAAGATGAAACTAAAAAGTACTACAATCACTCTCAATATCCAGGAGGATTACGTGTTCGTTCAACTCGCTTAATGCGTGATAAGTACACAATCGAATGGGTAGAGAAAGCAATTCAAGGTATGTTACCACACACAAGACTTGGTGATGTACAACGTAGACATTTATTTGTTTACAAAGGTAGTGAACATCCACATCAAGCTCAACAGCCAGTGGAATACAAGATTAAAGGATAGAAGGGAGAATCTATGGCAGCAAAGAAAAAACAAGCTGTTGTGTATTTAGGCACAGGACGTCGTAAGTCTTCTGTAGCACGCGTATACATGACACCAGGTAGCGGAAATATTGTCGTTAATGGAAAAACCTTAGATGAGTATCTTCCTTTAGAAACATTAAGAATGGTCGTTCGCTCACCTATGGAAATTACAGAAACTGCAGGAACTTGGGATATAAAAGTTAATGTGTTTGGTGGAGGTTACACTGGTCAATCTGGTGCAATCCGTCATGCTATTTCACGTGCTTTATTAAAAGCAAGTGATGACTATCGTCCTAAATTAAAAGCAGCTGGATTTTTAACACGTGATTCACGTGTGAAAGAACGTAAGAAGTATGGATTGAAAGGCGCAAGAAAAGCACCTCAATTCTCAAAACGTTAATCAACCTTACAAAACATCAAACTCCCTTTATGGGAGTTTTTGTTTGTTTAAGAAGTATAGCTGATCATACCCGTGATGAGTAAAACTCATTTGACAAGTATACTTGGCGTGATATACTAGTTGTAAGCAAGTTTTAAAAGGGGGATCGTATGATAAAAGAAGATGTATTGGCAAGAAGTAGAAAAGATAGTGATGAATATGTTGTCCATCAAAAGAATAAAGTGTATAAAATATCATTAGTAGTTATGTATCATGTTTTAATAATCATAGCATGGTTTATTTCCTTTACAAGTGGTCAAGTAACTATATTTATTGATGCAATCTCAGCAGAAGTAAGAGTGTTTGACTTGATAGCGACGCCAATTTACTTTTTTCATATCGCTCAAACATATTTGATATGGCACTACTTTAAAAAGAAATGGGCACTTGTTATTTTTATTGGACTAATGATTGGTTTGGTTTTCGTATACCTTAGAATCTTTTAATTATGCCAATCAAAAATGAACTCGTACTTAAAAACAATTTAAGTAAAATACGACTTGAAAAGAAATTAACTCAACAAGAATTAGCTGATCTAATTGGTGTATCTAGAAATACGATCAGTTCTATTGAAACTGGTCAATTTATTCCAACAACGAAGTTAGCACTAATTCTTAGTATTGCACTGGATAAAAAATTTGAAGAAATCTTCTATTTTGATTGAAATATAGTCTAATTAAGTGGATTTGAATTAAGGTGATGAAACTTACACAAACTGTTTGTTTAATTAAATCGAAAATGACACTATCCAAGCATTATTCCTTTAGTTTTATTCCATTGGAAAAGTTCTCTAAATGTGTTGACAGTTGGCAATGTAAGTGGTATATTTATAAGGCATTCGAAGAGAGTTGGGCCTGTAGCTCAGGTGGTTAGAGCGCACCCCTGATAAGGGTGAGGTCGTTGGTTCGAGTCCATTCAGGCCCACCAATTCTTTTGAATCAATGGGGTTTTAGCTCAGTTGGGAGAGCACCTGCCTTGCACGCAGGGGGTCATCGGTTCGAGTCCGATAAGCTCCACCAGATAACATGCAAGGACGATGGCTTTCCATCGTCTTTTTTAATAAGGTGAACCATGAGAAAATTTGAAAAATTTATTGCTAACCGATCCTTTTATAAACATGTCTTAACATTAGCCATTCCACTTATGTTGCAACAGCTTATAACTAGTTCGGTAAACTTAGTGGACAATTTAATGATCGGTCAATTAGGGGATGCTGCATTAGGTGGTGTCGCAAGTTCCAATCGTTTCTTTATGATTGGTCTTTTCTCTGTGATGGGAATCCTTGCAGCAGCAGCTGTTTTTATTGCGCAATACTATGGCGCAAAAGATCAACACAACATGAAAGAAGCATTCCGTTTTTCGATATTATCTGCTGGATTAATCACAATCTTGTTTTTTATTGTCGCATTCTTTTTTCCACAACATGTGTTGCGCTTTTTTACCGATGATCCAAGCATCTTAGTTGAAGGGGGCAAGTACATAAAACTTGCATCAATATCGTTATTACCCTTTGCAATTTCTATGTCGATGGCAAGTGCGATGCGAGCGGTAGGGCAAACAAAAATACCATTATATATTGGCATCTTCGCTGTCTTTACTAATGCCATCTTTAACTATGTGTTAATCTTTGGCCATTTTGGGTTTCCACAACTTGGCATTGTTGGTGCAGCCCTTGCAACGATTATCTCTCGCTTTGTAGAGTTGGTATTTCTACTTATCGTAATGAAACGGAAAGTGTTTGATTTTACGACGAAAATAAAAGATTTGTTTAAAGTTTCCACAAAGAACATTCAAAAGATTTCGTTAAAAGCATTACCATTAATGAGCAATGAGCTATTATGGTCTTTTGGAATGGCTTCTTTGTTTAAGTTTTATGCTACAAGAGGAAAAGAGGTTATTGCAGGAATGTCTATTGCTTCTACAACTGCTGACATTTTCTTTGTGTTGTTTGCGGGAATGTCTGTAGCAACGATGATTGTTGTCTCTCAACCACTTGGTGCAAACAATCTTGAAGAAGCAAAACGAAATGGTTATCACATGATTGGATTTTCAACAGTACTAGCCATGATTTTTGGAATAGTCATGTTTGGATCAAGTTTTGTTGTGCCATTATTTTATAATGTGAGTGAAGCCTCTCAACATGTAGCCGCGAACATACTTCGTATTCAATCTTTTATGTTTTGGATATACATGGGAACAGCCCAATGTTACTTTATATTACGAGCTGGTGGAGATATGCGCTCAACTCTAATAATGGATGCTGGTTTTATGTGGAGTGTAAACATTCCTGTTGTGGCAATATTCACTTATTTTACAGGTATAAATATTTTCTTATTGTTTATCATTGGTCAATTAACTGATTTTGTAAAGTTAACTCTAGCGTATAAATTGATAAAAAAAGAAAAATGGTTAACCAATTTAACCATCGATGAAATGACATCGATATAGGAAAACTATGGAATTTTATAACATTTTAAGTAAAAAATACGAGTACATTTTCCCTAAAAACAAAAAGGAAGAGGAAATGTTAGCGCAATTAATACCTTATAATCTCTCTTTTGCAATTGATGTTGGTTGTGGTATTGGTTTTAGTGTAAGTCATTTAAGCAATCATGCAGAAAAAGTAATTGGTTTAGATAGTAATCAAGAGATGATTGAAAAGGCAAAAACCAAATATAGTAATCACTTATTTCTTGCTACAGATATGAGAAAAATTGATGAATTACAACTTCAAGATGTTGATGTAGTTACTTGCTTTGGCAACACCTTGGTACATATCAATCATCAAGATGTTCAAGCTTTTCTATCTAGTGTTTATGACATGTTGAAGAAGGGTGGACAATTTCTCATTCAAATTATTAATTATGATCGCATTTACAATGAGAAAGTTACAGAACTACCGATCATTGATAATCAAGAGATTACGATGAAAAGAAACTACACGTTATATGATGAACACCTAATTTTTTCAAGTAAGTTAACTGATAAGCAATCACAAGAAACATTTACCTCAAGGATCACGCTTTATCCTTTGTTTTATCAACAGTTATTATCATACCTAACACAAGCTAACTTTGAAGTTGTGGAAAGCTTTGGTGGTTTTGATATGTCGTTGTATAGCAAAGATTCCTACGCAACTATTGTGCATGCAATAAAAAAAGACTGAGCTTAATCCCAGTCTAGTAGTCGTTTTTGACCTTTAATATGTATGGTTTCGCTAATGTCTTGTGTTACTTCAATAACGCCCTTGTATTGATTGTTTTCATCTCTCATAGGGAAGTATTGTATAAGAAGTTTACGGCCTTTAAAATCAATCCAAAACGTTGCTGAGTCTCTTTTGTTTTGTTTAAAGGAATCAACTATTTCTACTACAGTAGACACACTATCGGCAGGATGACAGTTCACAACTTCTCTGCCAATGATAGCAGGAGATCGTGGGAAAAATCGATTAGTAGGGTTGTTAAAATAAATGACTTTATCGTTTTCATCTACAATTGTGCAGTCCATTGGAAGTGTATCTAAAAACAGTGTCAGTTGATCGTAGGTAAGCTTCCCTGTTTTTGTTGAATACAACCATTGGTCTTTGTTAGTATGTAGTTCATCAACCTTATAATAAAGAGGGGTATCAATAAAGGCAAAACCATACTCAAAGCTTTGTTCACGCATATGAGCAAACTCATTAATCGAACATTGAGCTTGTGCTACAACAAATAAGATGGCTTCTTCTTTTTGAATTAAACCATAGGCATTAAAAAAGTATTGTCCAATTGCTTTTTTAAGTTGTGCTTCATTAGGATCTTTTTCTAATAGAAGTGATAGCACATGATTCAATGATTGTCGTGTTTGATCATGTAATGTCCACATAATGCTAACGCCATGAAATTTCTCATGTTTTTTTTCTAAGTATGGAAATAGAATGTTCTCTTTCTTTAAATAGTGAACATTAAACTGAGAAAGTTCATCAAATAAAATATGTAGATTCTCTTTTTCTTGTATAAGGTTATTATTTTTGAGCTTTGTTTTTATATTTTCAAGCTTTATTGATAGTTGATTGTTTTCTTGGTGAAGATGATCTAAAAAACTATCTTTAGTTAGTGTAACTTGTTTGTGTTTTAAACTTTGATAAAACACATGCATGAGCTTATCTAAATAAACTAAAACATCTCGTTGATTCTCATGACTTAGTCGACTATAAAATAGATCAAACAGTTCATCGGCATTCACTTCTAAAATGTCTTGTTCAAATTTTCTATAAGTAGCAATGTCTGTGTCGTTGTTTGCGACTGCCTCAATGTATGAGGCTAGATTCTCTAATTTTCCCATATTTATCTCCTATTAATATCATTATAGGTGCTTACTATCTCTTTGACAAATACAAGGTATTCTATGATTGAAATGTAAAAAAATAAGCTTCATTAAAGGAAGTCATGGATTAGGGAAAAATTTCAAAAAATGATCTTGAAACTGTTGCATAAAAGCTCATCTTATGGTATATTTTATAAGCACTCGCTGAACTGCCTGAATAGCTCAGCGGTAGAGCAACCGGCTGTTAACCGGTTGGTCACAGGTTCGAATCCTGTTTCAGGCGCCATGGCCCGTTGGAGAAACGGTTAACTCACATGCCTTTCACGCATGCATTCACGGGTTCGAATCCCGTACGGGTCACCATTCGAATTAAATAGCTCCACAAGGAGCTTTTTTTTATGGTTATGTCTGCCTTGTACAAATCAAAATCATGATTTGTTTGTCTCAAATATGGTATGATAGATTATAGAAAGGCGGACAAACATTATGAAGAAATTTTTAGCAGGAGCATTAGCTTTAGCAGGTTCTATTGCAGCCTTTGAATTTTTACGTCGTAAAGGTGTGGTAGATCAAGTAAGTGGTAAAGTTAAAAAAGCAGTTGGTGAAGTTACAGAAAACAAAGAGATGGAAGCAGAAGGTGCTTTTCAACAAACAACAGGAAAAGTAAAAGAGTTTGCATCAAATGTAAAAGAAGCAGTTAAAGAAAATATTGAAGATTAATGAAGTAGCTAAAACTTGAGCGCTTATAATAAGCTCAAGTTTTTTGATTGCAATGAAATAAAATGGGTGTATAATAGTAAAGCAATCGTCCCGTTAGCTCAGTTGGCAGAGCAACTGACTCTTAATCAGTGGGTCCTCGGTTCGAGACCGAGACGGGGCACCAATTGAATGATAAAGGCGAGCAATCGTCTTTTTTTGTTAGCTGCTTTATCACTGAAAGAAGCTACAACGTTTTACTATTGGTAACAACATTTTTCTAACATAGATCACTTAAAGGTCTCTATTCTAATGGACTTAATCTTGCTAAGTAAAACAAGCTTTCTAATCCATGGTGTAAACAAAACGATGGATTTAATATTCTTTAGTGCTATCTTACCTTTTAGTTTGAAAGTAAGTTTTCTATATTTTTTCAAAGTAAAAGTGTTGTTTTGAAATGACTTGCTAGCAAGTATTGCGCTATCCATAGCATAACTAATGCCTTCTAAAGAGCTAGGTGATACAAAGCCTGCTGCTTCACCAATCAACACAACATTGTTTTGACCATTAACGATTTGAAAGGGTGAAGAAGGACAGTTGACTAAACAAGCCTCTTTTTTAATAACTTCATCGATAGGGATGTTGTATGATTTAATCATCTCTTTAAATTTATCGAATCGTGATTGAGTTTGATCTAGTGGCAAGGCTACCCCATAAATTAGAGAATCATCCTTTACACTTGCCCATCCATAACTATTAGTGATGGAACCATCAAAGAAACAAGAAAGTTGAGCTTGAATATCTTTCGCTTTCGCGTGTTCTTGGATTGCTAGATATTGTCGTATCGGTTTATTGGTGAAACTCTTTCTAACAATCGATGCTGCTCCATCTGCTCCTATTAGTGTTGTACAACTCACATCCATTGTTTGATTGTTCGTTTTGTAAGTCACTATAGAATGATCATCTTTGTGTTGGATATTAATAACGAGTGAATCACTTACATAAGTCACTTTATCTTTAATTAAAGATGCAAGCCAACAATCAAAACGATGGCGATGAATGTTAATGTAGAAACGTTGATAAAATCGAGTTAAGTTACTATTGGCATCCATTGTCTTTACAGCAAATATTTGTGGATTCACCAAAACAGACAAAGGAAGGGTAAGTCCAAGTTTAGCAAGAGATTTTTGAGCATCATCAGAAAGTAATCCACCACAAGGTTTCTCAAACCCATAAGAGCTATCGCAGTTTTTTTTGTCAATGACCATCACATCCAACTCGCTAGGACATGTTAAAGCAAAGATACAACCTGCAACTCCGCCACCCACAACAAGCACATCAACGTGTTTCATAACATCCCTCTTTTCATTTCTAATACTATTATACAGCCTACTACGGATTGTTTGTAATGAACAAAATGTAAAATAAT
>CAYZMP010000016.1:0-30804 GCA_964479585.1 uncultured Erysipelothrix sp. | reverse complement strand
TGCAATAGTTGAAACAAAAATAATAAATGATATGATTATTGTGTAATTATTTTCAATATTATCCACTATAAAGTAAGAAAAGGTGTTTATCAATATGTTAAAGCGTGTTATCACTATTGCGCTAGTTCTAATAGGGTTAAGTTTGTTTTTTACTCACAACCCAATCAAAGCACAGCCCTTTGTATTGAATCAAACAAGTGTACAAGAAAAAAGACCACATGTGCAAGTGAATAGGCAAACTCGTGTAAGTGAAAATAGTATTGCCAATGTAGATACTATCATTACATCAAATCCAATCATTAATAGACGTATTCAAGATTATATTGAGTACCATTATCATTTGTTTGAAATGAGTTGTGATCAGTTAAATCCTTTGCTTGACTTAAATGCTCATCAACATGAGTTAACCATTAATGCAGAAGTGCATCAACTAGATCAATCAACATTAAGCGTTGTATTTACTCATAAGCTCAAAAAGCATCAAACCATAAAATATCGTAACACCGATAATTTTATTGTGTTTTTAAAGGATAATCGGCTTGTTCGCTCAGAAATACTTTTTGATAAGAGTAAACTAGCCACTTCTTTTTATGATCAAGTAAAACGCCAACTGCCTTTTAATGAGTTTTCTAATGATATGGAGCACATCAAATCCATGGTCAATGAAGCTAGAATTGTAATTTTAAAAAATGATGTGCAATTGGTGTTTCGTTCAAATACTAGCAATGTAACTGAAGACAATAATATTAACATTAAACATTATCATGCTTTAGCAGCTATCAATCCTGCACTAGTTTCTATTTTAAATATTCAATATCCTTCTACTAACACTATTTATAGTGGACCACAAAATAATGATGGACCAAAAAGGATTGCTTTAACCTTTGATGATGGACCTTCCATATATACATCAGCTATCATGGCAACCTTAGAAAAATACAACGCTAAAGCTACGTTTTTTGTGTTAGGTACTCGTGTTGAAATGTATCCTGATTTAGTGAAACAATTGCATGATCAAGGACATGAAATTGCCAATCATAGTTACAATCATAAGCGTTTGACGACTTTAAATAACAACGATATCCTGTTTCAGATTAATCATACTAATAATTTAATTATGAATGTAATTGGTGTAGAACCAACCTTACTTCGTGCACCTTATGGCATTGCGGATGATCGCGTCAAATCACTTACAACCATGCGGTTTGTCAACTGGAACATTGATAGTTTAGATTGGAAATATAGAAATGCGAGTAACATTATCCATCGTGTTCGATCAGGTGCTAGAAACAATGGTATTGTCTTAATGCATGATTTGTATGCTTCAACACTCAACTCTCTTGATCCTCTTTTAGCATCACTTAGTGCGCAGGGTTATGAGTTTGTGACGGTGTCCGAATTAATGGGCTACTAAGTTAGAATGTAACTCAAAAACTGAATTTGACATAAAAATCACAAGAAAGTGATTTTTTTTATCTTCAAAGGGTTGATTTATTTCTGGTAACGCTTACAATTGAAGTATGAAAAACTTTGGGGGAATATAACATATTTATGGGTTATGAATTTAGTAAAGCAAACTATTCGAAAGGATAGGACGCAAAGCTATAGGATCTTCTGATTAATCAGGTGATAGCCAGCTGCCTAAGTTTTTTGTTGTTTGGGGGATAACATGAAAAATCATATTATCAAAAATAAATACCCAAAAAAAGTATTTTTTACTATGTTTAAAAGGAGGGATAATTACATATTTAAAACAACTAAATAAAGAATACATAAAGAAAGGAAAGAAAAAATGAAAAACATATTTAAGTATTTATTAGCTTTTATGCTTGTATTGTCAATGAGTAATATAAGTGTAATGGCTGTGGAAGAAATGACAAATGAAGAATCAGGTAATAGCATAACTATTGGGGAAAATTCTTATGGTTCAATTCAAGCAGCTATTGATGCTGCAGAAGAAGGAGCTACAATTTTAGTAGGTCCTGGAACTTACTCAGAATCTAATATAAGTGTTAGAAAAAAAGGCATTATTATAAGATCGATATATGGAGCAGAAGATACGATTATCAATGCAACAGGAACGACTAGAAATGCAATATTAATTGAAGCAGAAGATGTCACCATTGAAGGTTTTAAAATAATAAACTGGGGTCAAGTAGGTACAACAGGTGGAAGTAGTAACAGGAGAGCTATTGTTGCAGGAGCTGGTTCAAGTAATGTAATAATTTCGAACAATATAATCGAGTACAATGATGAGCAAAACAGACAAAGTAATGGAATTGTTTCAGAACTAAATACCGGTGAAGTTACCATTGCTAATAACACAATTTTGGGAATCAAATATACAATTGGTGGCGAATCCCTAGATGCATGGAAAGGTACTGGAATTGGTGTTTGGGGTGCACAAAATGTTAATATCCAAAACAATGATTTGTTTGGAGTTGAATTAGCTATAGGTCTTTATGGTCATAAAACTATTGAAACTAAAGATATAGTTATACGTGAAAACAAATTTGAAGATAGCCAAAGAACGCATGTTCATATTAATCCAAGATGGGATTCAGGAGTAGCTATCGATAGTGTTATTATTGAAGATAACGAGTTTGGAATGGTACAGAGTTATTATATCGAAATGCAAGAAAAAGCAGAAAATGCACACTATTTATTAACTTTAGATATTCTTTTGAATAATAATGATTTCAAAAATAAAGAAGTACATGGTTACTACTTCAACTTTTCTGATGGAGTGAGAGCCAGCACAATTATTGAAAGAAATGATGTTGTAGATGTAATTGAAAGTGCTATTACATATGAGTATAGTGATTATGCTTATAATTACAATTATTTACCTACCTTGTTTAATGGTGGTATTCACCTTGAGTATAAAACCTCTGATTTAGTTGAATATAACGAACAAGATCCTAATCAAGCAATTTTACATGATTTAGCAAGATATTTTGGAGCGTTGTATCGAACACCAACAAACACACAAGAAGAAGATAAAGTAATTAGTTCAATAACCTATAATGGAACAATATACGAATGGAGCCCTGATTTTGCTTTACTTGGAAGTAACTGGGTGCCAAATATTTCTCTTAGTGGTGTCAGTTCTCCAAGCACATTAGTTGAAGCAGTTGCTCAGGATTTTATGGATGGTCATATTGATTCCGAAGTTGAGTTTTATTTAAACGGTTCAGTTCGGTTAATTTTAAGTTTTGAAGTAAATGATTATTTTGGTGTAGAGTTTATTGATTATGATGATCAGTTACTGAAAACCGAAGAGGTAAAATCAGGAACATCAGCAACTCCACCTGCTGATCCAACACGTGAAGGTCATACATTTACAGGTTGGGATGTTGCATTTGATAATGTCACTGATAATTTAGTTGTTACTGCAGAATACGAGATTAACACATACACCGTAACTTTCAATGACTATGACGGTACAAAAATTGAAGATGTAACCGTTGATCATGGCAGTGATGCAACTCCACCTGCTGATCCAACACGTGAAGGTCATACATTTAATGGCTGGAATGCTATTTTCTCAAATGTAACATCAGACTTAACGATTGTTGCGACATATCTTTCAAAGGTTGTTGAAGCAGACACAAAAGATTTCCCTAAACTTGAAGTAGAAGGTTTAGATGACTTAGATAAATTAGGTATTACTTTTACAGATGAAGAGAAAGAAAAAGATGTATCAGTAATTGTAGTTCTTGAATTATTAAAAGACGAGGATGTACCTAAAGCGGATAAGGATCTATTAGATGCATACTTAGAAGCAAATGCAAACATTGATTCACCAATGTCGTTATTATTGGATATTTCCATGTTGAAAATAGTTGGAGATTCTGCTAGTGCAATTAATGAACTAGCTAGTCCAATAACGATTAGCTTTGAAGTACCATTTGCATTTAGAAATATTGACTTTGAACTTCTACGTGTCCATGACGGTAAAGTTGAATCGCTAGACTATGACTATAATGCAGAAACATTCATTCTTACTTTTGAAACTGATAAGTTCTCAACATATGCATTAGCTGAAGTTGCTGTTGAATCAGAAGATGAAACAGATCCAGTAGAAGAAGAAGATGAAACAGATCAAGTAGAAGAAGATGAAAAAGAAACAGTTATCGAAGATGATGATGACGAGGAAGAAGAGAAAGAAACTCTAGTTCCTGATATGTCGGACAATGGTTTTAGAAACATTGCTTATGTATCGATGCTTCTTGGTTCATTACTTGTTTTACTTGGATCAAAAAGAAAGTTGTTTGCTAAATTAACGAAATAGCAATTTACTCAATATACAGACAAATAAAGATGTTCAAATTTCCTTTGAGCATCTTTTTAAATCTTGAAATTTATTTCAATTACCATATTGACAAGTATTTGGTACTGCTCCTATAATTTGCTTATAAAAGCAACTCAAAATAAGAGAGTTGGAATCAACATGACTTAAGAGTCAAGTGGGAAATGGGGACAATCTGAAAAATTTGACATTAACTAAGATAACACTTATATTACGCTGTTTGTAAGTGTTTTATTTGTGGAAACTAGATAAACTACATTTCAATGAAAATTGCGACTAAAATTTTGAAAATTAAGGAGGCTTTATCATGAAAGCTAACAGAGGACCAGGTAAACGATATGTATCATTGTTTATTGTTTTTGCATTGTTGACAGTATTATTTCCTACTGATGTATTTTCTTTAGTGTTTGCAGCAGAAAAAACACTAGCCAATTCAGTAGACAATTCTAGTAACTCTTTCATACCTGGATTTTATGTTGGGACTGATGATACTCTCACATACAATGGTAGTGAAACACTTACCTTTAAAGGTGGTCTACAAGCGGCTGGAATTGGTGGAAAAGGTGTTAATACTGGAAGCGAAACAGTTTCTGCTGATAGTTTTATAGGAAATGTAGTTTTTGGGGAAGAAGGTCAAGTAGGTGAATTTAAAATTACCGCTACCGGAGGAGAATGGGCAGCGGGAATTGGTGATGGTGATACAAGTGAGAGTAATACAGGAATAAACCCCCAACGAACAATAACAATCAATAGTGGTATTGTAATTGGCTATGCTGATAAAGCAGCTGGAATAGGTACACAAGATGCTCTTACTAATACAAACATGGTTTTAGACTTTAAAAATTCAATTGAAGGCAGTTTTGCAGTTGGTGCTTCTAGTTCAGCTCGTGGTATTGGTGCAGGTACTGATGCAAGTATGGTAGCTGGCAATCTTAAAGTAGCAGGATATGTGATGGGTTTAGCCACAGGGACTAACTATCCGATATCAGAAAATAGCACAACTCAGGCAGCTGCTATTGATTCAAACTGGACTATTTACTCTTTCACTCTTACTGAAGGAGTAGGAGAAGGATCTCGAATTTATGTAACTAAAGAAGGTTCTGATTTACCAGTTTATGATTACACCATTCCAACAGGTTATACTAAACTTGCAATATCATTAAAAATTAATGAAAAATACAATGTATTGTTTGGTAATCAAGGGTATAAGTTTATACAAACAACAACTGAAAATGGTGGAGAGTTTGTTAATGAGACGATTTCACCTTCTGATTTAGGTTTTGCAACAACGATAAACCTTGGGAAAAATATGTCTTTAGATACAGACTCAGGATTATTAAGCCAAGGTGGCAGTGCAGGAACTGCAATTACACCAATAAAATTAAAAGCAAATGATGGATATCAATTGCCAGCAACTTGGAATGTTGGCAGTGGTTTGATATACACTAGAAATACAGCCACAACCGCAACAATCACAGGTACTATTCAAAGTAGTAATGTTATTGCTACAGTTTTAGATGCCATCATTATTGAAAGTGGAATACAAACATCAAATGGAAGTTCAAGTTATACGATAAGTGGAGATGGAATAGTTATTGATCCAAATTTAACCATCGACTATAGTGATACTATTTCTGAAGCCAGTGTATTGATTCGTAATGCAGTTACTGGAGATGCATTAACTTATACGACTGTACATGGAATCTCAGGCACATATAACTCAATTACTGGAATATTAAATTTAAGTGGCACTGCGACAGCTGGACAATATCAAGAAGCCTTAAGGAATGTTAAGTTCTCCACATCTTCATCTTCCACTGTTGATCGCACAATTGATTTCGTTTTGGGAAGTGGATTGTATTTTAATGATCACTTTTATGAGTATGTACCTGGTACACTTACTTGGCAAGCAGCGAAGTCAGCAGCTGAAAGTAGAACTTTATTTGGTAGACAAGGATATCTTGTGACTATTACAAGTCAAGAAGAAAATGATTTTGTAAGCAACAAAACTCTCGGTCTTGGTTGGATAGGCGCAAGAGATATCAATAGAGATTTATCTAATGGAACCTTTTTATCAGGTGGATTAAGTGATGGAGATTGGCGTTGGGTTACTGGTCCTGAAGGTCTAATAGATAATGGGAATGGATTAAAGTTTTACAATGGATATGTGAGTAACTCAGCTTCAACAGTAGAGAATCAGTTTAGTAATTGGGCAATTGGAGAACCAAATAATTCTCCATTTGAATGGGTAGTTCATATATTTGCAAAAAACCTATCTACCAATTCTGGAAAATGGAACGATTTTTCTCCAACAAACAGTTCTGTACAAGGATATATTGTTGAATATGGAGGAATGCCAAATGATGTCACTACTAATATTCAAGCTTCTAAAATAGTTGAAGTAAGTGATACTCGCATGTATACTGTCACATTTACAGATTACAATGATGAAGTTCTAAATACACAATCAATATTGCACGGTAATGATGCTATAGCTCCAACAGTACCAAGCAGGGAAGGCTATACTTTTAAGAATTGGAATTCAGACTTTACAAATGTTACAAGTGATTTAACGGTTAAAGCGATGTACGATGTTAATCAGTACACCATCACTTTTAACAGTAATGGTGGCACAACCATAGAATCAATCACTCAGGATTACAACACAGAAATAACACCACCTTCTAATCCAACAAGAACAGGTTATACTTTTACTGGATGGAATCCAGCAATACCAAATACCATGCCAGTAGATGGCATGACATTGACTGCACAGTGGACAATCAATGAGTATACAATAACCTTTGATAGTCAAGGTGGCTCGGTTGTTGAATCAATCATTCAAAACTTCAATACAACATTAACACCACCAACACCACCAACAAAAATAGGGTATACCTTTATAGATTGGGATCCAATTATGCCAAGTACAATGCCAGCAGTAAATACTACGTTGAGGGCACAGTGGATAATTAGTGATTACACAATAACTTTTGATAGTCAAGGTGGATCTTCGATTGAGCCAATCATACAAATTTACGCTTCAACAGTGATTCCACCAACTGATCCAACACGTATTGGATATACCTTTTCTGGTTGGAGTCCAGTATTGCCAAATAAAATGCCAGCAGAAGATATCACATTGACTGCTCAATGGACAATTAACACTTACACGGTAACTTTTGTTGGCGTAGATGATATAGAAATAGAGACACAAACAATAGATCATGGTAGTAATGCTACAGCTCCAATAGCACCAACGATACAAGGTTATACCTTTACAGGTTGGGATGTTGACTTTGATAATGTGACTGAAGACTTAGTTGTTAAAGCTGAATATGAAATTAATAAATACACCGTTACATTTAATGACTATGATGATTCAAAAATAAAAGATGTAATTGTTGAACATGGAAAAGATGCAATTGCTCCTGCTAGCCCAACTCGTGAGGGACATACATTTAATGGTTGGAGTGCTACTTTTGCAAATGTAACATCAGATTTAACAATTACTGCCACATACCTATCTAAAGTTGTTGAAGCAAACACAAAAGACTTTACAAATTTAGTAGTAGAGGGATTAAATGATTTAGATAAACTAGGTATAACATTTAGTGATAAAGACAAAGAAAAAGACGTTAAAGTACTTGTAGTTTTTGAATTATTAAATGTCGATACAATACCTAAAACTGATCATGAGTTGATTGATGCATACTTAAAAACAAATGCAAACAACGAAGCACCAATGTCATTTTTCTTAGATATATCAATGTTTAAAATGGTTGGTGACATTTCAAGTAAAATTACAGAGTTAGATAGTCCACTCACAATCAGCTTTGAAGTACCATTTGCATTTAGAGATATCAACTTTGAACTACTACGTGTCCATCATGGTAAAGTAGAGTCACTTGTTTATGAGTATGATGAACATACATTTATTCTTACTTTTAAAACAGACAAGTTCTCCACGTATGTACTTGCTGAAGTTGCTGTTGAATCAGAAGAAGAAGATCCAGTAGTTGAAGAACCAGATGTGCCAAAAGAAGATGATAAAGAACCTGTGGTAGATGATGAAAAGCAAGAAGAAACTCAAGTTCCTGATTTATCGGATAAAGGTTTTAGAGACATTGCTAGTTTATCGATGCTTCTAGGATTGTTCTTGGTGTTATTTGCTTCTAAGAAAAAATATTTACGTAAAATCTTTACATAAAATCAGTGTAAAGTATAGATCAACAAAGACACTCATCATTGAGTGTCTTTGTTGTAGGAGTAAGTTCACTTAAAAATGCTACATTACAATTGTTTGTTTAATCCTTAGCTTACCTAACAATCTTTACATTTTCGATATAATTGTGTTTAATTAGACTAACTAGGGGGATACTAGCTATGAGAAAAATTTTACATAAAGCAATGTCACATGGTTTTATTGGTGTCGTTTTTATAATGTTTGCACTTATAATGTCAAGCATAAATGTAACGGCTAATACTTATAATACACTTGTAAGACAAAACTGGAATTATGCTACTGTTTTTGTTAGAAATGCAAACAATGAAACAATTTATGAGTATCGAGTAACTCTTGATGGAGTAGAACAACACAAACAAGGGGATTTTTATACTCGATCATACGAGATTAATGTCGCACAAAAAGAATGGAGTGAGTTAGAAATTGACTTTCAAATACCGGATGGTTATATGAAAAGTGAGTTTATAACACTTCGTGAACCAATTGAATTTGTTAATCGAAATTTTTCGTTGTTAAAAATAACTGAGAAAACTGGAACAGAGGCGATATTAGTATCAAGCATTATTGATTGGAAAGAAGAAAAACTAACAGAAAAAGTTAATGAGTCTCTACCTGAACCATATCCATCATCGCACACAAAATCACACCTTCTTCATTCACTTGTGCGTAAAGATGAGCTGCACATACCAATTTTTAATACATATCCAGCTGAAGCAACGGTTTATTTAACGATAACTCAAATAACACCTATGTATTCTGCGATACCATCGGATTTGCCTATCCAACTTACAGATACAATTGAAAGTGCATTAGAGGGTAATGAATCTCTTGTATACTCAGCATTTTTTAGCCCTGGCAAATCATTAAGTTTAAGAGTTGACTTAACAAAGCCACCACTTTCACCATATGATTTTATTCCACCAGAAGAATGGTTTGATGAAGACGCTGGCAAAGAAATCATGACAGACATTGGTATAAGTGATGTTTTTGGTGAAGTTGCAGCTTATGAGTATGGACATATTGATGGACAAATTGAAGTTCACCGAGGTGATAATTTGTATGCAGATACCATCATAGTGACAGGACCTGATAGTGGTGTACAACTTTCTTTACCTGATATGACAACATTTTATATTGGCCCTAATTCTATCGTACGAGTTGGTAGTGGTAGAAACAAGGCACAAAATAAACTTGGTGTTCTTTTTGGTCATGTGTATGCAAACTTTAAACAAATGCTCATTGATGGATCTATGGATCTGGAAATGTCACAAGCCATTGCTGGTGCTCGAGGAACTGTCTTTTATGTGGAAGAGCTTGATGGTAAATCAAAACTTGTTGTCTTAGAAGGTAGTGTGCAATTTACCACAATCGACAATGATGTTTTAGTTCTTAATGAAAAAGAGACTATTACCTATGACATTATTGAAGGAGTATCCACTATAGATACAATCGCCCTTGGTGATGAACTAAATGCAATGCATCCGACTATTTCAGATCACATGAAAGAAGCTTTAGTAGAAAAAGGAGTAAGTGAACGAGAACTTAATAAAAAATCTAGTACATTTAATCTCATCTATGTTGGTGTGGCAATGTTATTAATAGTTGCTGGTTTGTTTGTGATACTAAAAAAAGCAAAAAATAAAGTCCCCTTATAAGATAAGGGGAGTGAATATACTGTTTAAGTCTTTTATTGTTGTGAGTTAAGTTGAATTAATATATCTTCAAGTTGAGAAAATGTGTGAATACTACGATACGAAAATTTATACGTCTTCTCACTCACTCCAGCACCTTGATCAAGATAAATCCCTTTCATATGCGCCAAATAAGCAGCTAGTACGCCGTTTTTACTCGCATCCAGTACTAATGTATCGTTTGCCTTTAAATGGCACAGTGCCTTTGCTTTGGTGTAGATATTGCCTTCAGGTTTTCCTAAAAAAGCATCTTCAACATACAGTTGAACAATCGGGTTTAGCTTCTTTTGTAAATACTCTGAGATAGAGTTTGCCTGTGTTTTTCTTTGGTCATAAATTAAACCGACTTGTAAACCATGTTTTTTTTGTAATGCTAGTATAGTTTGTATGGTGGGATTGTTATCTTGGAATTGTTTATGAACTTCTAAAAAGAGGTTTTCACTTTCTTTTTCAAACTGAGCAAAAGCAGGGAAGCGAAAGAAAGTCTTTTCTTTTTGGTCATAACCCGCACTTAAAAAACTATCAATAAAATCACTTGGTAGTTCTTTGTTAATCATGTTTGCTTTGGTTTTCCAAAAGTTGATTGTTCTTGGTACATAATCTGTTAAAATGTTTTCAACGTTAATTAGTATTGTTTGCAAAAATATCACCTGTTTAGTTGTATCATAATTTGAAAAAAGTTGCACTTATTATGCTAAAGATGTACCTGCAAACGCTAGGTTTGTTATAATAGCCTATATAGGAGAACGTAATTTGAAACTTAAACCAGATATTATTGCTGATGCACTGATTGAAATATCATTAGAGCAGTTAAAACAAAGAAATATTCGTTGTTTACTAGTGGATATCGATAACACCCTTGCGGCAGTCGATCAAAGCTACATTAAGCAAAAAAACATCGATTGGCTAGCAAATGCTAGTAAACATATGCGTATTGTGTTAATTTCAAACAATCATGGAAAACGTATTAAAGCCATCGAAAAAATGTTAGGATATCCTACATACTCGTTTGCTTTAAAACCGTTTTCACTTGTTTATTTTAAGATAAAAAAACAGTATCAATACAAAGCACATGAAGTAGCTGTCATTGGTGATCAATGGTTAACTGACATCCTTGGTGGTAAACTTCATCGGTTTATGACAATTTATGTTGAACCAATATCTAAAAAAGACACTATCTTCACAACCTTTACCCGCACCTTTGAAAGGATAATCACTCGCCAATGGAAAAAATAGTCGATAACATATGTCCAGGATGTGGACAAGAAAAACAAGATCAAGATCCAAGTTTAAGCAACTATGTGATGAGCATGGATTTTAAGTATTGCATGCGTTGTTTTCGTTGGCAACACTACAAAGACTTACCATTATTGCTTAATCCAATCATCAATGTTAACCAACATGAAGACTTACCTTTAGTTGAGCATGATGAAATGATGATTGTAATAGACAGTTTGTTTTTAAAAGAAACACTCTTACCACTAGTGCCTTGGATAAGTAAAGCAAACAAAGTAAACATTGTGGCAACGAAATTAGATTTATATCCAAAGCAAATAACACCCGAACACATTTATGAGCAAATTCATTTACTGTTAAAAGAGTATATTCAATATGTTAGTATGGTTTTTGTTACTTCGACAAAAATAAAGGAAACCATGGATGCCTTAAGAGATTATGTGCTCACAAAAGATAACAATTACCGGTTCTTATTTGTTGGAATGATCAATGCAGGAAAAAGTACGCTACTCAATACCTTAAAGGAAGATGATGAAATTACAACATCACCATATCCGCAAACAACCATTGATCCTATTGTGACACAGTATCATCATGTGCATTTAATTGATACACCAGGATTAAGTGCACCATCGCATTTGTTTTATCACTTAAGCCCAAAGGATTATGAAAAGATTGTACCAACTAAAGTAGTTTCTCCAATAACCTTTCAAGTATTTGAAGATAGCAGTATACTCATTGGCAATCTAGCGATCATTGATATTGAAACAGAAGTTACATTAAGTGTAAGTGTGTATGTATCTAACTTATTGTCTGTTGCTCGTTATAAAAGAAAAGAGACATTAGTCAATAAACTATCAAAAAAAGAATATAAAACAACAATTCTCAAACCATATAAAGAAGGCTTGGATTTTATAATTGAAGGAGTTGGGAAAGTTCATATCGTTAATCAAGCAAAAAGTGTTACAATTAAACATCATAAAGCAATTACAATATCCAAAAGCAAAGGAACCTTATTATGGTAAATCAAATTCAAAAGAAACAACTAAAAGCATTAGCTCATCACCTTAAACCAGTAGTGACCATTGGTAAAGATGGTATTACTGACAATGTCATTGAATCGACAAAAGTATCACTAACAGCTCATCAACTTATTAAGGTACATGTCCTTAATACATCACCAGCAAGTGTACATGAAATTGCCATTGATCTTTCAAGTAAAACAAAAGCTGACATCATTCAAGAAATTGGAAGAATGATTGTCCTGTATCAACCATCAAAGGATAGGAAAAAGTGGCTAATTTAAAAGTTGCACTTCTTGGAGGTTCTTTTAATCCCATTCATCATGGTCATCTTAGTATGGCAAATAAACTACTAGAGCAATATCACTTTGATGAGGTTTGGTTTGTGTGTGCAAAACATGCACCTTTAAAAGATGCTAGTGTGGTGAGTTTTGAAGATCGTTGTGCCATGATTAAGCTTATGATTAGCGATTCACCTAAGCTTAAGCTATGTACGATTGAAAAGGACTTACCAACCCCATCGTATACCATCAACACGATTAAAGCTTTGAAGAAACAAGTTGATCATGATTTTAGCTGGATTATGGGTGCTGATCAAGCAAACCAGTTTGATCAGTGGAAAGATTACAACGAATTATTAGAACTAATGGATTTTTATGTGGTTACTCGAAACAATAAAACATCATCAAAATTTCCATTTATTTGGATCGATGAAGTATCAGAAACTAGTTCAAGCGATATACGTCGTGGAAAAAGTGTGGATACACACCCTTTAGTACTACAATACATGATTATGCATCATTGTTATGATCAAAGCATATTGGCCTCACACATCAGTGATCAACGATTACACCATTGTATATCAGTTAAAGAAACTGCATTAGCTATAAGTCAACAAGTGGATGTAAAATGCGATGATGTGATTGTTGCGAGTATGTTTCATGATATTGCAAAAGAGTGGGACAAGCAACAAACAGATTCATACATGGCAAAGTTGCCAAAAATAGAGCGTAAAGTGTACGACTATGAACAACACGCTATAGCAGGAGCTTCATTTTTAAAGCATATGTATCATATAGATAATCAAGCAATCTTAGATGCGATACAACATCATGTTTTAGGCACTAGCAATCAACTTTTAGCAAAAATACTGTATATCGCAGATAAGATTGAACCAACACGAAACTATGAAACTTCAGCTTATTTAAAGCTTGCCAAAGAAAACATAGATAAAGCATTTGTTGTTATTAAACAAGAAAGTGAAAACTACAACCAAAGTAAGGAGGGTGTATGAGTTTACTTGATGTTATTTTAAAAGCCATTGATGAAAAAAAAGGAAACGATGTTAAAGTGATCGATTTTAAGAACGAACATGCAATGGTAGATCAGTTTGTTATTACGGATGCTGCAAGTCAGAGACAAATGTGGGCTATTATTGACCATATTAAAGAAGAAGTAGAAAAAGCAGGACATCCTGTATTAAAAGTAGAAGGCGAAAGTGAAAGTCGTTGGATATTAATTGATTGTGGTGATGTTGTTGTGCATGTCTTTGATAGTGAAGAGCGTCAAGTGTATAAACTGGAAAAATTATGGGCCGATTATCTGAAGTAAAAAGCATCTTTGCACTGGTGTATGATCAGTGGATGGATGATGAACAAGCCTATTTAGATTGGGTTGATTTTTATAGACGACACTCAGATGCACAAAGTGTATTAGAACTCGCTGGTGGAACAGGCAATATTACCAAACATATACTAGCTCTAACACAACATATGGTGTTTAGTGATATAAGTGAAGATATGGTTGTACAAGCAAAAGTAAAGCTTGGGGATAGCCTTGACTATCATGTATTGGATATGCGTGATTTTAATTTGAATGAGCACTTTGACGCTGTCATTTGTGGAGCTGATAGCATTAACTTTAATCAAAATGTTATAGAGCTTACACAAACTGTTAATCAAGTAAAAAAACACTTAAAGCAACAGGGTGTCTTTGTCTTTGATGTGCATCATCCAAAGCGAGCCATTATATACCAACAAACGTACGTTGAAACAGGTATATTACAAGACATACCTTATGAATATACATTGTCAAGTCATGATGCAAAACTAACCCACCATTTTGCGTGGTATACATCAAGTTATCCAACCATTGAAGTATTTCAACAAAGAATCTTTACAAAAGAAGAACTACTACACGTCTTTGATGAGAAAACATGGGAATTAACCGTTGAAAATGAAAAGGGTGAATCAGGGTTTGTCGATGGTGAGAAGTGGAACATATGTGCAACATACAAAGGAGAAGTATAATATGATTGTAATTTTAGCAGCAATGAAAGAAGAACTGGATGCAATAAGTGACTACGTAGAAAACCCCATGAAGAAAATGACACCCTTTGGTGAACTTATAGAAGGAACGATTGCCAATACAAATGTTGTTTGTGCTCAAAGTGGGGTTGGAAAAGCAGCTGCGGCAGGAGCCACTACATTTTTAATGGAACGATACACTGTATCCACCATAATTAATGTTGGAAGTGCAGGTGGTTTAAGCAAAGCGTTATCCATTGGTGATGTGGTTGTTGGACAACAACTCACGTACCATGATTTAGATTTAAGCGCTTTTAATTATCCAAAAGGGTGGGCAAACACAGACTATGTCTTTAACACTGATAAAAAACTGCTTGCGTTTCTTGAAGGTGCTTCACAAGCATTGGACTTATCTATTTTTGTTGGTAATATTGTTAGTGGAGATCAGTTTATTTATGATAAGAAGCAATTTGATGCTATTATCGATGTGTTTGATCCAGTATTAGCCGTAGAGATGGAAGGGGCAGCCATTGCACATATTGCCTCAAAATACCATGTGCCTTGTGCAATTTTACGAAGCATTAGTGATATTGTGATTGACGAGGATAATGCGAGTGATTTTAATGTTTACATAAAAAAAGCAGCGGCAAATAGCGCTGCAATTGTACATTATCTTATTCGCCAGTTGGCACATCAATAGGACCATTCCAAATCTCATTATCAATCATCCATTGTTTAATATCTGCTTGAGTAAAGGGATCGGAAAAACTCCATTGCAACACATGATTAATCGTTTTTTGATTTTCTTCAATGGTTATGGAAACAAAAGCAGGATAGCTTGAAAAGCCCCAATCACTTAATAATCGTGAAGGAGAAACATCTTGTCGTAAATTACTCATATCGACAAACACTAAATCCATAAAATCTTCTTCTTTTACTTGATTAACTAACGGTCTTAACATGTTGTCATTAACAAATTTACAATCAACGCCACCATCACAAAACCATAGATAATGATTGCCTTCACGTCTACTTACATAATCTTGAATATCATCATAATCAAAAGACAACCCACGGCCATAATCTAACAATACAATTGGGGCTGGTTGGGGTTGATAGTACAAATGCAATGTAAACAATAAACTTGCCATAAAAAATAGGACAAGGCAATAAATAAGTAATCTTTTTAGCATTGTTGCTCCTTAGGTTACGAAAGAATTCTATCACTTTTTATCTCAACCTTCAATTGAAAGTTGCGTAAGTTGACGATGCGAATATGCTATACTATCTTGAAAGGAAACATGAATATGTGGTATCAACAACCTTACTTTAACAAACGTAATTGGATCATCCATCATCTTAGCAAACTCGATTGTGATTTATCACAAGCGTATTTGTTGTTGTTGGTGGATTATTTAAATGAACAACACATTAACATATCATTGGAAGTACTTAGTGAGTACACATCATTGCCTATTAAAGAAGTAGACAATCTTCTTAGTGATATTATGAAAAAAGGATATGTAAAGGTTATTTCAAAACAAGGTAAAATTGTCTTTGATTTATCGGGTGTTTTTGATGAGCATCAAAAACAACCAATCGATGTGGATCCTAATCTATTCGAGCTTTTTGAACAACAAATTAAACGACCATTAAGTGAAAAAGAAATGACACAGTTAAGTATCTGGTCAAAGAAATACCATCAAGATCTAGTCGTGTTTGCTCTTAAAGAAGCACTTATTCAACAAAAAGTACATTTTGCTTACATTAACAAAATACTAGAAAACTGGGATGAGCAAGGAAAAACAATCAAGGATTTTGAGGATGAATAGATACACAGTTGATCAAATATTGGATATTATCAAAGACATGTTTCCTTATGCAAAAGCTGAACTAAACCATAACAACGCCTATGAGTTAACGGTGGCAGTTATCTTATCTGCTCAAGCTACGGATGTATCGGTTAACTTAGCAACACCTCAGTTATTTGAAAAATACCCAACTGTTTATCATTTAGCACAAGCAGATGTTAAAGAAGTAGAACAGTGTATTAAAACCATTGGTCTTTATCGCAACAAAGCAAAATCGATTGTGAACATGGCTAAAAAAGTGGTTGAGAATTTTCATGGTGAAATACCAAGTAAACACAAAGATTTATTAACACTTGATGGAGTAGGACAAAAAACAGCCAATGTGATTGTCTCGGTTGCCTTTAATCAACCAGCCATCGCCGTAGATACGCATGTCTCACGCGTTTCTAAGCGTTTGAGGCTTGCTAAAGAGGCGGATGATGTCTTAACCATCGAACGTAAATTAAAGCGTAAGATAAAGCGTAATCGCTGGAGTGAAGCACATCACTTAATGATCTTCTTTGGTCGCTATCATTGCAAAGCTCAATCACCAAAATGCAGTGAATGTCCTTTGTCTAATCAATGTCGATATTATAAAGAAAACCAATCATCCATCACAGGATAATTGGTTTTTAGTTTGGTTTAGTTGCTACCACCTTGCTGCGCTACTTCTTCTACTACTAAAGTTAAGCGAGGTTTTTGTGTTGCTGAATCTACAACAAACACTTGTGACACACTTGTTGAGTTGTACCTAACATCTGTAATTCGCCAAGATCTACCCGAACTTGTGTTTGAAGGGTCTGTTGTATATTGAAATGTTTGATATTCATTCCAACTAGAAATTTCACTTAATAATTTTCCTCTTAAGAAATCTACATTAACTATTCGTGCGTCGAAATAATTGACAGTAAAGGCTCCTTCACGTAATTCTTTAATGCTCAGTGTTCTATTGACAACAGGTTCTCCATTAAAACGAATGCTTTGAATTCTACCTAATTGATCAATATTGCTTGGTGCTACTGGAGTTTTTGTAATGTTTGTAATATTAAATCTTGCTGCCCAACTTTCAAACTCAGCTAAGGTTGTAAATGCAGGAACAGTAACGGTAGCGGCTGAGATATCGAGTGTTTGACATACTTGATTAGAGCGTGATTCAATGTTTTTCTCATATCCATAGAAACCACATACTTCAATGTTGGAATCAATTTGTCCATCAAAAGAAAGGCTAATGTTGTTTGATTCACTAATTTCAGTGTAGGTGTTGTTGTTGACGCGAACCTGTCCAATATATCGTACAGGACCAAAGATCCAACTTGCATCAAACATACGTGTACCGGTTGCACGAACAACACGATTACCAATGTTTAATTCCATATCCACAGTTGATGGCGCAACTTCTAAGTCTTCTGGATTTGGATAAGTACTTAATGATAAAGTAACGGTATTTGTGTTTCCACTAATAGATAATGTTGGTGTCATGCTTTCTAAACGTTCTGGAGGTTCCACTTGTAAGTTAGTAAGATTTGCAAACTCACGTTTAATCATTCCAGAAGTTATAAGACTTGGATCCATACCATCAATAACATTGGCGTATGGATAGGTTCCTAATATATGTGTAATATTGACAACACCACTAGGGCGAGAGATAAAGCCAAATTGATTGTTTTCAATTTCACCTTGTTTGTTTAATAAGGAGTTAATAACTTGTCCTTTAACATTGCTTAAATCCCATGCCGTAGTCGTCCATGTTTGTTTTCCTGATTCTGCACGATCAAAACCTAACCAAACGGTGTTGATGTATTTGTTTGTTCCACCAACAAGCCAGTGATCTTTTGCAGCTCCTTCAGGAATTCCAAATGGAAGTCCTTCACGACCCCAATCCGATGTTCCTGTTTTGGCATAGACTGGATAACCTTTACGTAGAATACCCATTAAGTTAGCATAACCACCACTAACGTTGTTTTCCATAAGTGATGAGGCTAAATAAGCAGACTCTGCTGAAAGTGCACGTGTGGAAGCGTATGTAGGAATAATTGGTTCACGACCATCTCTAAACTCAATACGAGATACAAAGTGTGGTTTTATGTAAACACCTTGATTTAGTAAAGCACCATAAGCACCAGTCATTTGCTCTACGGATACTTCCATAGCACCTAAAGCATAACCAAGAACAAAATCTTGAGGTGTTATTTGATCAAATCCTACTGCATTTAAATAATCCGATACACGAGCAACTCCCACTGTATCTACGATTTCTTGAAGTAGTGCAACTGCAGGAATATTTTTAGATACACCTAAAGCATATTCAAATGTCATGTCACCTTCATAACGACGATTGTAGTTTTGAATTTGAATGTTGGTTCCACGATAAGCCATTGGTTCATCACGAATAACATGAGAGGTTGCATACCCTAAGTATTCAAAGGCTAACGCGTATGATAGTAATGGCTTAATGGAAGATCCTGGTTGATTCGTTGAATTAAGAGCACGATTAAATACTCGTTGCCCACTATAGTTTCGTCCACCAGAAATAGCAATAACTTCACCTGTACGATGATCCATGCTCATCGCAGCCATTTGAATTAAGTCATGACCAAAATCAAGCACTTCTTCATTGGATATTGCATCCATGTGATCTTGCATCTCACGGTTCATGTGAGTGTATATGTTCATTGGGATAACATAAGGATCTTGTCCTGTTAAGCGTACTGTTTCTTCGACCACTGCATCAATGTAACTTTGATAAGCAATAGCTTCACCAGTTTCTCTTGTGTTACCCGCTAATAAATCTTCCAATCGAATGGACATTGCGGCTTCGTATTCTTGTTGATCAATGTAACCATGACGAAGCATTAAGCTTAACACTTGATTGCGACGTTTTGTTCCATTTTCTAAGTAACGATAAGGATTGTTTAAATTAGGTGCGTTAATAACACCGGCTAAAAAAGCAGATTCAGATAAATTTAACTGTTCAACATCTTTATCAAAATAATATTGTGCAGCATTTTGAATACCTAAGGAGTTAGGAACTCCATAGTTTACTTTATTGACATACAACTCTAAAATACGTTTTTTAGATAGTTCATCTTCAAGTTGCATAGCCATGTTAATTTCTTGAAACTTACGATCAACAGAACGAATAAAAGGTAAATTTGGATCATCCGTCGCAAAGTAAGTGTTTTTTACAAGTTGCATTGTAAATGTAGATCCACCTTCGGCAAATCTTCCGGTTTGAATATTTGTTAAGATAGCTTTACTAAAGCGTGGTAAATCAAACCCATTGTGGGTAAAGAAACGAGCATCTTCAACAGAAACAAACGCATCCACAAGCGATTGAGGCATTTGCTCATACGTTATGTTTTCTCTTAAATGAAGCCCAATATCAGCAACGATCTCACCATCAGCATCGTATATCTTAGTAGAATCCGGACTTATGAAGTCATTGACATTCATAGAAGGCGTTCCTTTTAAAATATCGGTAATAATAAGTGTCGCAACAGCACTTCCTGCTAAAGCAAGCACAAGTATTGCACTAACAAATACACTTAAAATCGTAACAATAAATCCAGGTGTTATTTTGCGTTTTGGTTTGTTTGCTTTTGGTTTTATTGCAAACTTCTTTTTTGTCGGTTTTTGACTCATAAACTACTCCTTTGTGTTTGTGATGTCCAATGCCTTTAAATAGTCAATGGGGGGCACAAATGTATATGGTAAATTAATTGCGTGTTTTTGTAAATAGGTCCTAGGTATGGACTTTCTAGTATACTTTGTCATAAATTCTTTTAATTGGTTAAAGTATAATAGATATGTTTCATTATACCTTGTAAAACGAATAATTAAAAATGCAATAGCTCCATGATGACTAACATCTTCTAAATGCTGAAGTTGATGATCATGAATGTTTTTAAGTGCAAAGGATGTTTCATGATTGGTTTCTTTGGCTTCAAAGTCAATCGCATATCCTTTATAGACACCATTATAATCAGTGGTGGAGGGCTTTTTATAATACGCTTCTACAATCTTTGCTTTGTTTCGAGAAGGGTATTGCACACTCACGACTTGAACAGGTGTTGGTTTTTTATGAATGTTGGCAATCTTATGCACTAAATAATAGGCATTGCTTTGGTTTACATCCTCTTCTAAAGACATCCCCCGATTGGCAGTTTGGTTGGATGTGTTGTTGTTTTGTTTTTTTCTAGTTGGGTAATTAACCATGTTATCACCGTGACCATTATAACTAATTTTTTTTAAACTTACTACAACAAGTCATAAGCTTGTTTTAAATTGTTGCAAAGTGGCTTTGTTTTTGCGACAATATACCGAGAAGGTGATAAGTATGAGCGAAAAATTAAAACACAATCCTTCAAGTATCTTAAACAAAGCGTTTCATGTGGACTTTAAAGGGTATGCACCCTTTGAAGTTGATGTATTTTTGGATGAAATTATCCAAGATTACAAAGCAATGGAAAACTTATGCAAGTACTATGAAGAGATGATTGCAACATTAAAAGAAAACAATCAAAAATATCAAGAGAAATTGATTCAACTTGAAAGTCAATTGGCAACCTTTAAAGAAGCACCTTCCAACAGTGATTTGCTCAAACGGTTAGCACGACTTGAATCGTTGATTGATCAACAAGACTGACATCCGGGCAATCGCTAGGAAACTAGAGGAAAGTCCATGCTCGCACGATCTGAGATGATCGTAGTGATTGTGCTAAATGAAACCATAAATTTAGGCAGGAAACTGACGGCTGAACACTTCCTAAGGCTAACGCTATGGAAAGTGTCTGTAAAAGTGCCACAGTGACGAGTTTATTGGAAACAATAAAGTGGAACGGGTAAACCCCACAAGCGAGAAACCCAAATATGGTAGGGGAACTTTCAACCTTAAATTCAAAAGGAAGAAAGACACACAACGTGTGTAGATAAATGATTGCCGCCGCATGCGGTACAGAACATGGCTTATTGGATGTCAGTCTTATTGATTGAGTTTTGGGGGGCTTTTACTTGAGACAGTGGTTTGTCACACAACAGCTTTCATGATAAAATTAATTGTCGTTAGGAGCCAGCACTTTGGAAAAAATCGGTTTATATTTAAAACAACAACGTGAAGAACTTGGCTTTACTTTAGAACAAATGAGCCAAAAGACAAAAATTACAACGATGCAACTACAAGAGATTGAACAAGGAAATCTCGATTTTTTTGCTGGTGATATAACGTATTTACCATTTATGATTCGTCGTTATGCGAAAGCGTTGTATGTTAATTTTGATGAAATAAAGGCAGATGTTGACTCCTTAGTTGATAAATATTACGAAACAAAACAAATGAAGGTTGTCTTAGAAAACAAAGAAATGGAAAAATCCATTCTTGAAAAAGCCAACAAAGTTTCTACGCCTTCAAAAAATATTCGTCCAACTAGTGTCGCAAAAAAACTAGAGTTTTCTCAGTTGTCGCTTATCTTGGTGGTGCTTGTTATTATTGCTAGTATTATCTTTATGGTCGTAAGTGTGATTTTGCCAATGTTAAATCAACAACAAGACCCTATCGATGATGATCCGATTGTATCATTACCTGAAAATCCCAATGATCAAGATAATGAAGAACCCGATAATGAACAACCAGATCCAGTAGATCAAGAAAGTAAAATTGTAGTTAGTGCAAATGCTCCCAATGAATATGCAATATCTCAATTTAAAGAAGATGAAGAAGTTAAAATTAGTTTAGCGTTTAATACTCAAACATGGGTACGAGTATACATAAATGATGTCCCAACTGATAACCCGCAATCGCGTGTGTATCAACCAAATGAAAGCATTGATGTTGTGACGATTGCGCAAGATGCACATCGAGTGTCGTTTCATGTAGGGATTGTACGATCGAATGAATTTAGTGTTAACGATGAAGTCGTTTTGCTAGATAGTGAAGTCGCTAATGTAACCTATGGTATTCGTATTAACTTTGTTTTTGAAGGAGAGTAAAATGAACTTACCAAATAAATTATCCCTTATTCGTATCGCAATTATTCCAATTTTAGTGTTGGTTGTTATTTTTCCATATGCTCAATATGACATAAGCATCCCAGTATGGACCTTTGATTTTGTCTCTATTTCACTCACAAACATTGTTGTGCTTGTGTTGTTTGTTATTGGTTCAATTACTGACTTTTTAGATGGTTATATTGCAAGAAAAAACAACATCATTACTACTTTTGGTAAATTTGTCGATCCAATTGCGGATAAAATGCTTACCACGACGATGTTTATTATTTTTACAGCTCAAGGTGTTATTCCAATGGTCGCCTTATTAATTATGGTATGGCGTGATATTATTGTCGATGGTATACGCATGGTTGCTTCAAGTGAAGGGGAAGTCATTGCAGCTGGTTATTTAGGTAAAATAAAGACAGTGGCACAAATGCTTACGATTATTGTTATTTTAATGAATAACTTACCATTTGAACTCGCTAGTTTTCCAATGGCTGATTTCTTATTATGGTTTTCGGTGACGATTTCATTTGTCAGTGGGCTTTCTTACTTTTTACAAGCACGTCACTTTTTATTTAAAAGCAAATGAAACCTGAATTTTTCGATCTTTTTATAGCAAAAGGGTTAACCTTAGGTTGTGCAGAAAGCATTACAGGGGGTCTCTTTTCATCAAGTATTACCCAACATCCATCCGCTAGTTTGTTTTTCAAAGGAGGATGGATTGTCTATAGTAATGAAGCGAAAGTAAAGCTAGGACACATTAAAGAAAAAGATTTAGGTCAATTTAGTGCGATTTCTAAGGAAATTGCACAGAAGCTTGCATATAATGTGATGGATAGCTTACACTGCGATGTTGGTATTGCCTTTGTTGGTAATGCTGGACCAACAGCACAAGATAACCAACCCATAGGCAGTGTGTATATGGCAATTGCAAGTAAACAGAAGATTGTATACTATCACGATCAACTACAAGGTGATCGTAACACAATTCAACAACAAACCCTTGACTTAGCTAATGAAAGGTTAGTCAAGTTTATTCAACCACTTTAGGAGGAAATATGGCAAACGCAACCCCAAAATCAGATCAGTTATTAGAAGATGCTCTTAAACAAATAGAAAAACAATACGGAAAAGGATCCATTATGCGTCTAGGCGATCGTGCTGCAGTGGATGTGGATGCGATTAGCAGTGGTTCACTTTCGATCGACGCTGCCCTTGGTGTTGGAGGGTATCCAAAAGGACGTATCATTGAAGTATACGGACCAGAATCAAGTGGTAAGACAACCTTAGCACTACATGCGATTGCAGAAGTGCAAAAACGTGGTGGTAAAGCAGCGTTTATTGATGCTGAAAATGCAATTGATCCAAATTATGCAAAAAATCTAGGTGTAAAAATTGAGGACTTAATTTTATCGCAACCAGATTCAGGTGAACAAGCACTAGAAATTACGGAAATGCTTATCCGCAGTGAAGCGTTTGATTTAATCGTTATAGACTCAGTTGCAGCCCTTGTACCACTAGCGGAACTAGCTGGTGAAATGGGTGATTCCCAAGTTGGGTTACAAGCACGTTTAATGTCAAAAGCAATGCGTAAACTATCAGGTGTCATGAATCGTTCTTTAACAACGGTAATCTTTATTAACCAATTGCGTGAAAAAGTAGGAATTATGTTTGGTAACCCAGAAGTAACACCAGGAGGTCGCGCTTTAAAGTTTTATAGTTCGATTCGTATTGATGTTCGTCGTGGTGAAGCCATTAAGCAAGGCACTGATTTACTTGGAAACAAAGTGAATGTAAAAGTTGTAAAAAACAAAGTTGCACCACCATTTAAAGTGGCACAAGTTGAAATATTGTATGGTGAAGGAATTTCTAAAACCGGAGAAGTAATTGATTTAGGTGCGCAATACGATGTGATTAATAAATCTGGAGCATGGTATTCATACAACGATGAAAAAATTGGACAAGGTCGAGAAGCTGTTCGATCATTTTTAAAAGAACATCCTGATTTAATGGATGAAATTGAAGCAAAAATACGTGCAAAGATATACAAAAAAGACCAAGTGGAAGAAGTGAAATAATCACTTCTTTTTTTTATTTGTGCTGTTTTTCTGGTAAAATAAGGATAAATAATGCAGTGAAGTTTTATCGTGGAGGGGCAACCAATGATAAAAAAGCCAAAACCAACCACTTTTTGGGTGGTGTGATGAGTGAAAAAGTATTTCATGAACACTTTTTTGCTGTAAAAACCATTGGAGGAAAAACAAATGAAAAGATTAATTAGTGTAGTTATGATGATGTTGTTATTAATCGGCTGTGCAACCAATAGCCAACAAAACAACAACGAAAAAAACGACGATGAAAAAAGAGAAGGGGAAGTAACAACCCCCATTGATAATGATGATGATCAAGATGATCAAGCACTACTTGATCATAATGAGATTGCACAACAAGTACAATCTCAAGTCTATTTACTTAAAAATAATGAAATTTTAGTAGAAGTTAATCATCAAGGAGAAGATGATTTTAATCAACTATTTGTACATTTAACATTGTTTGAAAAAGATAGCGATGTACCGATTGATTATGAAGCATCCTTCAATGCATTTTCTGCAGGTAGCAAATCTTATCAGTTTTCAACTCAATTTAGTGATGTAGACTTAGATCTAAAAAGAACCATCACTCGCTATAGTTATGGTAATCCATACGCCCTTCAATATGGGGATTTAAGTGAGTTTGTCACACTTAATCATACAAAAAGTGATACTACCTATAGTGTCCTTGCAACCGCAAGAAATGAAGGTGAACAAACCATAGAATTCTTATCACTTTACACTATTTATTATGAAGATGGTGAAGTAGTGGGTGCGCATATGCGCTTTGTAGATGATTTAGAAAAAGATCAAGAAGCAGACTTTGATTTTCTAGCACCACTAGATAATGAAAATCGTATGGCTATGTACGATGACTATAAAATTGGTGTACGTAGTGCCTATTACACAAAACCGTAAAAAGTCATAAATAAAAGATTAATTTGATGAAAAGTTTGCTTTATTAGGGTAAAAAAAGCATGTTTTGTAAAACAATTTTAATGCGCATGAAAATGTGATAAAATGGAAGATGTTTACAAGCACGCATGACTTACTCATTTGTAAGTTGTGTTGTAATATAGTATAAAGCATTGTAAAATAGGATGTATATTAAATATGATGGAGGTCACATATGGATGACATGTTGATTGCTTCCGTCTTATCTGGTATTGTAGGATTCACTATCGGAATTGTTCTGATGGTTATATTTTCGAAATTAGGACTTAACAGAGATCAACAAAAAGCGAAATTAATCTTGGATGAAGCAGCCTCAAAAGCGGACAACACGATCCGTCAGGCTGTTTTAGAGGGGAAAACACAAGCGTATGAATTAACGCTTGCAGCTGAAAAAGAGATTAAAGTTAGAAGAAGTGAGATTACGGAACTTGAAAATAAGTTGTCAAGAAGAGAAGACACTTTAAATAGCCGTGATCAATCTTTAACGCAAAAAGAAAAAAATGTCGAAGATAAACAAAAAGCTATAAGTGATAAATACAATTCCATTGAGAAGATGGAAAAAGAACTACAAGTTAAAATTGAAAGTCAAATTGATGTATTAGAAAAAATTGCTCAAATGAGTCGTAATGAAGCCAAAGAAGAATTAAAGGCTGCCCTTGAAAAGAAAATTGAGCATGAAATGATGCTGTATGTTAAAGAAGAAGAAGAGCGTGCCAAAGAAATTGCGGCAGAAAAAGCGCGCAACATCATTGGTTTAGCAATTGCTCGTTATTCTCAAGAAGAAGCAACCGAACGTACTGTTTCGGTTATTAGTTTACCTAATGAAGAAATGAAAGGTCGTATCATTGGTCGTGAAGGACGTAACATTCGTGCCATTGAACAAGCGACTGGCGTTGACTTAATTATTGATGACACCCCAGAAGCTATTACTATTTCTTGTTTTGATCCAATTCGTCGTGAAGTGGCGAAACAAGCATTGGAAGTGTTAATACGTGATGGTCGTATTCAACCTGGACGTATTGAAGAAGTGGTCAATAAAGTAGCTGCTGAATTAGAAGAATCAATGCAAAAAACAGGTCAAGAAACAACGTTTAAGTTGGGCTTACACAAAGTCGATCGTGAAATTCAAACGTTAATTGGTCGATTAAAATATCGTTACAGCTATGGACAAAATGCTCTTGCTCACTCAGTTGAGGTAGCACATTTAACAGGCATGATGGCAGTTGAACTTGGACTCAATCAAACCTTAGCAAAACGTGCAGGTTTGTTGCATGACATTGGTAAAGCGCTTGATTTTGAAATGGAAGGTTCACACATTGAACTTGGTGCTCGAATTGCGAAAAAACATGGCGAACATCCAATCGTGTTAAACGCAATTGAATCTCACCATGGTGAAAAAGAAGCCACTAGTATTATTGCAACCTTAGTAGCGGCAGCAGACACATTAAGTGCAGCTCGTCCTGGTGCTCGTTATGAGTCATTTGAAAACTACATTAAACGTTTAGAACAACTAGAAGAAATTGCCCAAGGATTTGATGGTGTTGAACGTGTCTTTGCCATTAGTGCGGGTCGTGAAATTCGTGTTATGGTTGTTCCTGAGAAGTTGGATGATTTAGGAGCACAAAAAGTAGCTCGTGATATTCGTGAAAAAATTGAAAATGAGTTGACCTATCCTGGTCAAATTAAAGTAACTGTCATACGGGAACTTAGAACATCGGAATTAGCAAAATAATGAATATTTTATTTATTGGTGACATAGTAGGATCACAAGGAAGAGCGATTGTTCAATCGCTCTTACCTGTTTACAAAGAAAAATACAACATTGATGTTGTGATAGCTAACGCTGAAAATGCTGCACATGGTAAGGGAATTACTCCTAAAATCGCCACGCATCTTTTTGAGATTGGTGTCGATGTGATTACGATGGGCAATCATGCGTATGCTAAAAGGGATGTATACGATATTGATGAGAATGCTGCGATTGTTTTTCCTGGAAACATGAGTGGTAGCTTATCGCATAAACATACATATGTGCTTGAAAAAAATGGTGTGTATTTAGCGATTAGCAATGTATACGGTAGTGTTTTTATGGACAATGTGGATCACAATCCTTTTGATTTGATGCAAACGATTTTATGTGAGGTAGAAGCACATGCTCATATTGTCGATTTTCATGGAGAAGCCACAGCAGAAAAACAAGCTTTTTTACATTACTTTAAAGAAGATGTGAGTGCCATTATAGGCACACACACGCACATTCAAACAGCCGATGAAGATGTTTTTGATGGTTGTGCTTACATTAGTGATGTTGGTATGTGTGGCCCCTATGAGTCTATTTTAGGTAGAGACATAGAGGAAGCACTTGCTAAAGTTGTGGAAAACAAAACAACTCATTATAAACCATCGAAAAAGCCAGCGATCTTTAACGCGGTTGTTATAACACTTGATGAGTATTATCGAAGCTCAGCCATTAAGCGGATTAGTGTGCGTCCAACTGAAAAAGCACATTGAAATGATGGCATGTTGTGATATAATTAACTCGTTAAGGAGGTATCCGTCAGTGCCAGTAAGAGTAGAGAAAGATTTATGTATTGGTTGTGAAGCATGTATTAGCGTTTGCCCTGTAAGTGCATTAGAGATGCAAGATGATGGAAAAGCATTCTGTCAAGAAGATGTTTGCATCGATTGTGGGGCTTGTATTCCTGTGTGCCCAACACAAGCAATCGTAGAAGTTTAAAACCAAGCTTTGCTTGGTTTTTTTAAGAAAGTGAGTGTTTATGAAAGATTATAACGAACTGTTTAGTTTACCCGACTTAAAACAAGCGAAATCACGGCAAAAACAAGATGTCCGTGTTGATTATACATTTGAATTACCAGAAGAAACCAAAGGCATTGGTAACCATAAGAAGTTTTATTTACGAACCTATGGTTGTCAAGCGAACTTTCGTGATGGTGAAACTATCGTTGGGCTTTTAATGGCCATGGGATTTGAAGAAACCCTTGAAGTAGAAAACGCTGATTTAATATTACTAAACACATGTGCTATTCGTGAAAACGCAGAAAACAAAGTGTTTGGTGAAATTGGTAATTTGAAACATTTAAAAGTTAAAAATCCTGATTTAATCATGGGTGTTTGTGGTTGTATGGCACAAGAAGAAAGTGTTGTCCATAAAATACTAGCTAAACATGATCATATTGATTTGATTTTTGGAACGCATAATATACATCGTGTACCAATACTAGTGCATCATGCGATGTTTTCAAAAGAGAAAACCGTGGAAGTGTATTCTAAAGAAGGGGATATCATTGAAAATTTACCTGACCACCGTTTTGGTGATGTCAAAGCATGGGTAAACATTATGTATGGCTGTGATAAGTTTTGTACATATTGCATCGTTCCTTATACGCGAGGCAAAGAACGTTCTCGAGTAATGAGTGATATACTTGAAGAAGTAGTGAAACTTAAACAAGATGGCTTTAAGGAAGTTACTTTGCTTGGTCAAAACGTCAATGCGTATGGTAAAGATTTAAAAATCGAAGAAGGGTTTGCATCACTGCTTGAAAAAGTTGCACTTACGGGTATTGAACGAGTGCGTTTTATGACATCGCATCCTTGGGATTTTTCTTTACACATGATTGATGTGATTGCAAAGTATGACAATATTATGCCTTCGATTCATTTGCCGATGCAATCGGGCAATGATGATGTGTTAAAACTAATGGGAAGACGATACACCAGTGCTCAATATAAGGCATTGTTTGATGAATTAAAAGCAAAAATTAAGCATTGTTCATTTTCAACCGACATTATTGTAGGGTTTCCTAATGAAACTGATGAGCAGTTTGAAGATACAATGGACATGGTGGAATACTGCAAGTTTGATCAAGTGTATAGCTTTATCTATTCACCAAGGGCGTTTACACCGGCAGAATCATTTGATGATAACATTTCAATGGAAGTAAAAAAACAACGTTTAGCAAGATTAAATGAAAAGATCAAAGAGCATGCCTACTACAATAATGCAAAATACGTTAATCAAGTAGTAGAAGTGTTAGTCGATGGTCCATCGAAAAAAGACAAGAGTATATACAGTGGTTATACTCCACAAAATAAACTCGTTAATTTTAAAGCAGACAATGTGCAATCAGGAGATGTAGTGTCTGTGACTATCACCCAAGCAAAGTCATGGTATTTATTAGGTGAAAGCTTAAATGGACACATTGAGAAATAAGTGAAGATAGGTTATAATAGTGCAAGAAGATTTCGGAGGAAATATCATGGATAAAATTCGCATCTTTGCCCTTGGAGGGCTTGATGAGGATGGGAAAAACTGTTATGTGATTGACATTGATGATCAATGGTTTGTCATTGAAGCAGGGGTTAAATACCCTGATGGAGAACAGCTTGGAGTAGAAGTTGTTATTCCAGATTTTTCAACCTTACTAGAAAACAAAGATAAAATTAAAGCAGTATTTATTACACACGGACATGATGATGTGATGGGAGCGTTGCCTTACCTTTTAAAAGACACCGTGTTGGATGTGTACACAACGCCATTAACAGCATGTTTAGTGGAAGATTTATTAGACAAACATAGCATTAAAACAAAGAAAATTCATCGTATTAAACGTTATTCTAGTTTTAAAATTGGAAAAGTAACCATTCGTACCTTTGGATTAACATCCTCAATTGCGGATAGTTTTGGCTTAGCCATTGAAACAAAACATGGATCAATTATTTACACAAGTGAGTTTATAATCGACTTTAACAACAAACACAAAGCCTTTGATAGTGACATTAGTGAAATTGCTGATATGGGTAAAAAGAAAGTGTTGGCTCTTTTAAGTGAATCAGTCAGTGCAGATAAAGAAGGTTTTACAGCACCTAATCATCGTATTAGTGATCAAGTTGAAAGTGCCTTTGATAATGCAGAAGGTCGTGTCATCGTGTCGATGTACAAGCAAAATGTGTATCGCTTAATGGAAATTATTGAATTAGCCACGCAATTTAAACGCAAAGTGGTGTTCTTTAATAAAAATCAACGTCGTTATATTGCACACTTAGAAAACTTAGGGTATTTTAAAATGCCAGTCAACAGCGAAATT
>CAYZMP010000015.1:0-31114 GCA_964479585.1 uncultured Erysipelothrix sp. | reverse complement strand
TAATTCCACTATATATTCCGAAGACCCATAAAAACAAAGCCTAAGCTTTGTTAATCAAGGGACGAACAATAATGATACGACAACAACTCGTTTTTATCTAAAATAACTTGTTGTTTTTTTATCTTTTTCTTCTTTAAGATTAGAATAGTGTCCATAATAAAATCATCAGAACCGACAATATAAAAAGTTGTGTTATGATCAAAACTTTCATTTTCTAGCTGTTTATAGTAACTACTACGATTCGTTAAATGATGTAAGTTACACGTTGAATAATGATAATTATGCAAATCACTATATAAGAATCCTTCTTTGCTAACATGATAAAGTGACATTGATTTAATGTTAAAAGGATCATTTGAATATGCTTTTATTAAAGGATAGACACTTGCTAGTGCAACACCCATTGATAAAAGTACGATAGGTTGATTTTCTCTTTTTAATGATAATCGAGAATGTGTGTTAAACAGTTTAACAACATCATTCACTTTATAATTCCATAGCTTTTCTTTGTAAAGAGAAGTGTTTTTGTATTTTTTTGTGGTAATACCAATGACATGTTCGTCCGCTAATGTTGTAATGGACATGTGTCTAACAAATTCTTTGCGTTTTGAATCATTTACATCAAAATCCATTAAAGCAAGGTGGGTGTGAGCCCCTTCTATCCAATCCATCATGGCTGGCTTTTCTAAAATATATGTTTTAATGTCTTCACTATGAGAGATGATATCTTGTATTTTTACTTGGTTAATTTCCATTGTTTCCTCCTTGTGCTATTGTATCTATTTTTCACATACTCGCACAAGCAAAATGATTGAAAAAGATTCACATTAGTGAATCTTCATTACCCTCGTATAAATGCAAATAACATATCTTTTTGATTTTCCATGTCTTTATAAGCAAGATCATACAGTTTTTGAAGTTGTTGTGGATCTCCTTTAAAACGTTTTACACCCAAATCTTTAGATGGTCTTAAAAATATCGCTTTCTTTTCTTTTTCTAATTGTTCTACTTGCGCTTTTTCTTTGTAGTAAACCCCAGTCCGCTCACGAAATTCACGGCGCATTTTGGGATATTTGATGTACATCAAATCCAACACAAACTGCAACAGTGGATGATTTGGTTTTCGGACAAAGTCTTTTGATTTTGTAGTCACAACAATGTGTTTATCACATCCATAATTTAATGAGCGCTTTATTGGCATCATGGATGTAATCCCTGCATCTAAATATTTACGTTCATTAATTTTTACAGCACGTCCTGCAATTGGTAGCGTGCATGCTGCTTGCACAAACTTCCATTTATCATCGACATCTTTATTTGTTAACCAGAGTGTGTTGGAATCGTATAAGTCATACACACCCATTTCAAAAGGGGTTGATGCTTCTCTTACTTTTTGTGCAGATAATTGCATTTTCTTATTTATAATTTCATCAAATAAAAAATTATACCCCACTGGAGCACCTTCTCTAATAAGTGGTGTTAACCCTACATTTTCTTTTCGACCAGCATAAGTAACTGCTAGTTCTTTGATTGCTTTATGATTTTTAACCACAAAAGGTCCTGCTAATAATGCCCCACTTGAAATGCCCACGACAAAATCAAAATCAATGTTTTGATCAATAAACCAATTTAAAACTCCTGCTGTATATGCAGCTCTTAAGCCGCCACCTTCTAACACTAATCCAATTTTACTCATAACTTTCCTCTTATAATAATGCACTAAACATACTTAGTATCGCACTAGCTATTCTAACAAAAACATTTCTCTTTTGCACGTCTTCTAATGTAATTTCTATGCATTGATGTTGTGTAAGTATAAAATCTTGTTTAACTTGCTGAACAACTTTACTATTAATAAACAATATTCCACATTCAAAGTGCATGTAATAACTTCTAAAATCCATGTTGGTTGTACCAACAATTGCCGCTTTTTCATCCGCCACCATTGTCTTTGAATGAATAAATCCAGGTTCATACTCATATATTTTAACACCTGCTTTTAAAAGCATCTCATAGTTAGAACGACTTACGATTTGAACATACCATTTATCTGGAATGTGAGGCAACATAATCCGTACATCCACCCCATTTTTAGCGGCAACACTTAATGAATTAAGCATATTGTGTCCAATGACTAAATACGGTGTTTGAATATACAACGTGTCCTTTGCATAATGAATGAGGTTTAAATGAGCACTCTCCCCTACCATTTCATCATCGGTTGGGCTATCTGCAAATGGTTGTACAAAGCCATCTGATTTTATATCTTCATAGTTTGGTTTAAAAGTTAACACATCTTCTTTTATTTTGGTGATGGAATGATAAAAGGTAAGAAACATAACGGTTAAACTCCAAACAGCTTCACCTTTAATCATGACTGCAGAATCTTTCCAATGACCAAAACGAGTGATAGCATTAATATATTCATCCGCAATATTAATTCCACCAACATACCCTACCATGCCATCTATAACACAAATCTTGCGGTGATTACGATTGTTCATAAAAATCGCTAATTTAGGTCTTAGTGGATTAAAAACAACAGTTTTTATGCCTACTTCATTGTTGTGTTTGATAAAATCTTTGGATAATTTATACGACCCAAAATCATCAAAGATCAATCGTACATCGACACCTTCACTTGCTTTTTCACGTAAGATAGAATAAATAGCATTCCACATGACACCTTCATTGATAATAAAATATTCTAAAAAGATATACTTCTTTGCTTTCTTTAACTCTTGTTTCATGGACTCAAACTTATCTTCACCATTAATTAAAAAATCAGTGGATGTATTTTTAAAAACAGGAAAAAAAGCATTGTTGTATAAGTACTTGGTCTGTTTAAGTAGTTGATTATCTTCATTTTCAATCTGTTCAAACAAAAAATGATCTTGAACTAAGTATGGTTGCTTTTGGTTGCTCGATTGAATCATTTCCTTTCGAAACTCTTTAGGAATTCGTTTGCCACCTAAAATCAAATACAACACGCCTCCGACAAAAGGAAGAATTAAAATTAAAATAGACCACGATAGTTTGTACGATGGATTATCTGAACGATTTAAAATGTACACAACAATGATCATACTAAGCAATACTAAAGCAATATACAAATACACAAAATATTGACTTAAACGATAAAAAACATAAATAATCGCTCCTAATTGAATCAATATAAGTAGCGCTGTAATTACTTGTTTGTTTACTAATCGTCTTATAAATCGTGGCACATTTATCACCATCCTATATGAACCCTATTGATTAAACTTAATAATATAATCAATCACATCATCAACACTATGCACAATATTTTTAGCATATGCTTTAACTTCATCTGGGGCACTTTCCATCGCAAAGCTATGGGTTGAAAACTGTTGGAACATCGATACATCATTGAATGAATCACCTACTACTGCAATTTCATGATCCAGTAAACCATACTCTTTTTTTATGTGTTGTATTCCAAATCCCTTGTTGACATCTTTAGGCATAATTTCAATAAATACATCTGCTGAATAAAACATATCTACATTCTCAACTTCAACAAAGGGTTGTAAGTAATCCATCAATTGATTACGCTCATCCACATTATTAACTGTAATCACTGCTTTATTAAACATTTTTGCTGTTGGATTTTGTTTATACCAAGCATCTATGTCTCCTTCAAAATACGAGCTTATTTCACCACTTTTTGACATCGATTTAAACATACCATTATTATGTCCAAACCGATCATCAAACACATGATTACCATCACTATCGACATAAAGCATCGCTGCTGAAATTGATTGTTTACTTACATACTCTACTAATCGTTTAAACAAAGACACGGGTAAAGTCCTATCCACAACCAATTCATCGTTTATCATAATGCATGATCCATTATTGCCAATAAAATCCACACTAAACCCTAATTGTTTCTCAAACACATGTTTTGTGTCATGAGTTCTACCAGTAGCAATAACAAAATCCACATTGTTTTTTCTTATTTGGGCTATCTTTTGAACTGTATGCTTATTAATTTCTACTTTTAAAAAACTCCCATGCAACAACAATGTTCCATCTAAATCAGATACTAAACACTTAATCATATTTCCTCTTTCTACGCTAATTTCTTTTTGTATATTCGTTTACGATACTCATATTGACGAATCAATTCATGATCAAAGGGTACATCTACTTCTTCTACAAACTCACACCCTGCATATTCACATGTTTTTATGGATGCTTGATTGTCAGGATTGCATGTGATAATCACTTCATCCATGTAATGCTTTGCAATTTTAAACAACAACAATGTGGCATGCATAGCTAATCGTTGCCCTCGATAAGGAGGATAAATAACATAGCCAATGTTTCCCATATAATACATATAAGGAGTCATACCTATTCTTAAGTCACAACGACCAACTGCTTTTTGATCACTATTTAAAATAATGTCATAAACAAAGGATGGCAACCATCGCTCATTTGACAACCCTTTCCCTTTATAAACAAGTTTCAATGTTATAACATCGTTACTTATTTTATTGATTTGCTTATGTTTCTTTAAAAAAGCCATATAAATACCCCATTGTGTATAAAACTATTGTATCAAAATTTTGCATTATACACACCTAAAGAAAAGATGAACTTAATCATCGTTTCGTTTTTCTAAGTATTTATCAAGCACTTCACCAAGTTGCTCTTGTTTAATGGCTCCTTCATGAAGCTTTTGATCACCAACATAAAAGGAAGGAACATAATAATAATCATATTGCCCTGCTCTTTCTTTTTCTTTTCTTTCATCCACAAACTCAATTTCAATATCTTCATATTTTTCTTGTTCTAAATACTCTGCTAAATATTTCTTTGCTTTAATACAATACGGACATCGCTTCAATATAAAGATTGTTAATGGTTTCATGTTTGCTCCTTTATTGGTTTTTCTTTGATATATTCAACTACTATTTTAACACTGATTAGCGCAAATATTAAGATTAACCCTTCCATTAACCAAATTGATGTGTTGGATAACTGCATCAGTACAATCGCAACATCCAAACTTGCGTGAAAAACAAATGCAAACCCCCATAACTTTAGTCGTTGGTTCTTGTTTTTAAGTCCCTTAAACACAACAATTGTAACCGCAACATGAATGATTAATACCATAATACGTTCAAGACCACCAAGTAAAAACACCCAAGAACTTGTATTAATTAGCCCTTGAACAACTTGATTAATCGCACCAACATCACTAGCTTGATCAAATAGTTGATCGATATTGTTGTTGTTAATATAAATCGATAAAATAATATTGTTTATGTATGTTAAAGCAACCAAAAAGATAGCTTCAATTAAACCATGACCAAATCCAGCAGATAAAACATGATGTTTTTGCTGATAATCAGCCATAAACCATTTCAAAATAATGATTCTAAAAAGTAACTCTAATGCTGCTGCACTAACTCCAAGTAAAAGTGCATATAAGAGTACATCATCCAAAATAAACGAGAAGTCTGAACTTGATAATACATTGTTTAAAATCGGAATGCGCAGCACATACTGAGCAATAAAAAATCCCATTGCCCCAGCAGCCATTGTACGAAACATTCCTTTTTTTGATCTAAAGTAGTAAAAAAACAACAATGGAGCTGCAAAAATTAGTATCACAGACACCACTAAATTTACGATCGTAAATATCGAAACCATACAAGTCCTCCTACATGTAGGACTATTTTATCATTTAGCGAGTTAGAAAACCAGCAACAACCAATGCGATACCTAATACCAACAACATAATCTTGTAGTTGCGTTTTCCCATTTTTTCAATAAAAAATCGAGTTTTTGGATTTCCTTCATAAAAGATTGGAGTTTCCACAAAAAACGCAAACAAGTACAACACACCTATTGCAAACAAAATAAATGACAACATTTTTCTTTCCTCCTATTGGAATATTTTATGATTAAACTTCAATGTAAATACAACAATCAACACGACACTATACACGACACCGACACTTAAAAACCCTTCGAAATTCAATCCTAAATCAACAATTCCTGCTTCGATTGCATCTGTTAACAACAAGCTTTGTGTAGCTTTGACAACCCAAAAAGCTGGAGCAATTGAAAAAAGCCATTGCTTTGCATCCACAAAGATATACCCTATGATTGGGAATATCAACAAAAAACCTGTGGCTTTCATAATGACAAAACCTTCGACTTTATTCGAAGAAAATGCATTGATGATTAATGCATGTAGTGGTACTTGTAATCCACTTACTAAAGCCAACACAAGTATTTGCATCCAAGTTAAAGTCGTAAGTCCTACAAGTACATACACTAAAAGAGAGGAAGCAATACTTAATAAGTAAATAAAGATAATTTTAACCCACACATACATTTTTATACTTAATGGTGTTATTGAAATCGATGTAAAGATATGGTCGTCTCGATCATCTAAAATTGAAAATCCAGCAATTGCGCCAAAAAGAAATCCTGATATGACCACCGCCACAACACTTACAATATCAACACCCATTGCATCAAAGTCTTCCATTGCCAAAAGTGATCGACCGACCACACCAATAATGATGGGATACACTAAAATAAAAATCATTAATCGATCACGCACAATATTTTTAATTTCGTTAACTATCAATTTTGTAATCATCATCATACCCCTAAATATTCTGTGGCAAATTTTTTGAATCCTGGAATAACCACAAACTTATACAAAACAAAACCAAACAGCGCAAAATAGGCAACATCAACAGCATATTGAGTTAGATCTACTTCACTAACAAGTGCACTGCTTAATAAACGCATAGTAACTTCACTTGGCATGTAGTATATAATATCAACAAACACACCCGAGACAACATCAAAGAGCACTAAAAGTGAAGGCACCATTAACAATAAAATAATAAACATGTAATTAATAAGTAAAGCTGTGAAGTCCTTTGATATGTAACTTAACAGTAAACCAAGTCCGACATAAAAGCTTGTTACAATAAGACTAGATAACAACAACCAACCATAAGAAATGATTAAATCATTTACAAAATACAATCCCGCACTAATTAAAAACAAGATGATGATGATGTTTAATAAATGAGTAACCACTTTAGAAACAATATACTCAATCTCTGTAATCGGTGATATGAGCATTGATGAAATTGTGTGTTCTTTTTTTTCATAGTACATCTCAGCTCCAACAAGTAGTGCTGTCATTGCGGAAGCTTCCATAAAAAAGACAAATGGCAAAAATTCAATCATTTGATCTGCTTCTAAAAACAACCCTAATCCCACCCAAATTAATGCAACAACTACACTTGCCACAAACAAGTTGTATTTTGCAAGTCGTAGAAAATCACCTTTAATGAGTGTTCTAAGTTTCATCATGAAGTTTCTCCCCTGTTACCAAGATAAAGATTTCTTCTAAAGTAGTTTCGCCACTATGAATCGTTTCAATGTTCTTACTTTGAATTAAATCAAAAAAGCGTTGCTCTTTTATTTCATCCATTGTGAAAATCTCTTTTTGAACATGACTGTTTTCTTGATATTCCACATTCACCGTTTTTTTACCATACTTAAGTTTCAAATTACGTGGGCTATCCATCTCACTAATAACACCATCACTAATGAATGCTACTCGATCACAAAGTTCATCGACATCCGCCATAATATGACTTGTCAAAAAAACTGTACCACCATTATTTTTAAACTCTTTAATAAGGTCCTTAATAATTTTGGCATTTTTTGGATCAAGACCATTGGTTGGTTCATCCAAAAATAACATTTTTGGATCGTTTAATAATGCTCGAACCATGTTAAGACGTATTTTCATTCCTTTAGAATATTCACCTACTAATTTGTCTTTGTCTTGATACAAACCAACTCTCTTTAGTAATGGTTCTACATCGACATTCTTTTTGTATAACTTCAAGAAAAAGTCTAAGTTTTCCATCGCTGTTAGTTTTGAAAATGAAATTGGCATCTCAAAACAAACTCCAATATCTTCATAAAAAGAATGATTGTAATGATCTAAATCTTTACCATCGTAAACAATAGACCCATGATACTTTTCTAAAAGTTTGATTAAGATCTTTTGTGTTGTGGATTTACCAGCACCACTTGGACCTAAAAAGCCAAAAATCTCTCCTTTTGCAATACTAAACGATAATCCTTTTAATGTATCTTCACTATTTTTTGGATAGCGATATACTAAGTCTTTAACTTCAAACATGAGCAGCTCCTTCTTTTATGATTTGCATCATTTGCATAAACTGTTTTTTTACTAAATCAAATTCTTTTTTACGATATCCTTCCATTAAGATGTCCTTGTTAATGGATAAAATCATTCGTATCAATAAGTCCACATCCACATTGTTAGAAATAATACCGTCTTGTTGATCTTTTTGTATCATTTTCTTAAAATACTCCATGTTCTGTGTATTATAAGCCATTAGTTTTTGAATAAACTCACTATCGTCATAGTCCATCCAATAACCAATCATGTAGTAGTCAGGTTCTTGTTTAACCCACAACAAGGTTTGATCAATCATATCTTCAATGTGCTTAAAGAATGATTGTTCTGGGCTATCCACCACTGATTGTTTCAAAATGTCTAATTTTACTTGAGCAATTTCTGATAACACATACATGTAACAATCTTCTTTATCATTAAAGTATTGATAAAAACTACCTCTGGAAATACTCGCAGTTTTAATAATTTGATTAATCGATGCAAGAGAAAATGTATTTTTCGAAAACTCTTGCACACATGCATCAAATATTACTTTTTGCTTTTCCTTACTTAAATTAAAAAACGTATCTTTCGGCATATGACACCCCTGTCACATATAGTATACACTTCTCATTTAATAATTGCAATCTTTTCTTTGTAAGCGTTGTCACTTTTTATACAATAGCCTATAATGATAGTAGGATAAGGAGAAAGTCATGGTTTATTATTTAGTTGAAAGTTTACATCACAATCCTTATGTCAATTTAGGATATGAAGAGTATATGTTTAGTAACTTAAAAGAAGACGAAGCGCTTTTTTATTTATGGCAAAATCAACATACTGTTGTCATCGGGAAAAATCAAAACGCGTTTAAAGAGTGCAAAGTAAAACAACTTCAAAGCGATGATGGTTTTTTAGCACGACGCACCTCAGGTGGTGGCGCTGTTTATCATGATTTAGGAAACTTGAATTTTACGTTTATTTTACCTAACTCCATTTTTGATATTCATCGACAATTGGATGTTATTATTCATGCTTTAAAAGCATGTGGTATACACGCGAGTTTTGCTGGGCGAAACGACATCGAAGTTGAAGGATACAAAGTTAGTGGAAATGCCTTTGCAAAAAACAAAACACACCAACTGCATCATGGAACGTTGTTGTTTGATGTTAACATGTCTGATTTATCGAAGTATTTAAATGTATCCTCCATCAAAATGGCATCTAAAGGTGTTGAGTCAGTACGAAAAAGAGTGGCTAACTTAGTAGATTTCAACAAAGACTGCACTCTAAATGGCTTAAAACAAGCACTCATACATAGTTTTAATGATCAATACAAAAGCGCATTAACCCAAAAAGAGATGAACATCTCATCTGCAAAACCTTTCATTAGCAAACATGAAAGTGAAGCTTGGCAAACCAACAAAATCTTTGATTTTCAAGCACAACTACACCACAAGTTTTCTTGGGGTGAAGTTCAAGCCTTTTTTGTTGTGGAATATGGCATTATCAAAGAAGTTGCTCTATTTTCCGATGCTTTAGCAATGGACTTAATTGATTATTTAGAAAGTATATTTATTTCTTGTGATTATGATGATAAAGCCATGAGACAAAGAAACACAAACACACAATATAAAGAACAAACCTCACAATTTATTGAGGCATTATTTAAAGAAGGTGACGTATGAAAATAATTATCATTGGTGGTGGAATTGGTGGCTATAGCGCTGCTTTGTATGCTGCAAAACACAATGCTGAGGTAGTACTTATTGAAAAGGAAAAAGTTGGAGGTACATGTTTGCATCGTGGATGCATTCCAACTAAATCATTTTTAAAGGATTCTAACTTTATTGCTAGTGCTTATGAAGCAAAAGCGAGTGGACTATTTGATGATATTTGTCATTATCAAAGTGACGTTATACTTCAAAACAAAAACGAAACAGTTGATAAACTACACCAAGGTGTGTTGCATTTGCTTGATAATCATAAAGTGCAACTCATTTATGATGAAGCATCCTTTGTAAACACACATGAAATTCATTTGAAAAATGCAAACAAAAATATGACAGCAGACGCTTTTATTATCGCAACTGGATCAACACCTAGAGTGCTTAACTTTGTAGAGTTAAATGACAAAGTGTATACGACTGATCAATGTTTTGATACATTACCGGATAAAACAGAAAACATTGTGATTGTTGGCGGTGGAGTTATTGGTCTTGAACTAGCAACTTTTTATCGTCAACTTCAACACAATGTAACAATTGTCGAAGCAGAAAAAAGCTGTGCTAGTAATTTTGATAGTCAAGCCATCACTCAACTTGTTGGTTTATTAAAAAAATCAGGCGTTACTGTATTAACAAGTGCGAAAGTACAAACGATAAATAATGAAGAATGCATCATACAACTAAAAGACTCGACAACGAGAATCCCTTATGATCGTTGTATATTAGCAGTTGGTCGTCAATCCTCATTTGCTTCCTTACACTTAGAAAACGCTAATGTTAAAACATCTTTTGGTGTTGATATCAACGAGTTTAATCAAACCAATCAACCGCATATTTATGCCATTGGTGATGTTAGTGGCAAGTCATGGCTTGCTCATCAAGCAAGTGCAATGGCAAAAATCGCAGTTGAACATATTGTTTTAAAACAAGCGAAACCATTATTAAGTGTACCTATGGTAATATACACTACACCTGAAATTGCCATGGTTGGTGTGAGTGGTGATCAAGCAAAAAGCAATGAACAATATAACGTAGTGAAAGTACCTGTTTCAAACAACGGTATGCATATGATTACTAATCACAAACGAGGGTTTATATCCATAGTAACTGATCAAGATGAGCGCATTGTAGGTGCTACTGTCTTTTCGAAATCTGCCAGTGAAATTATTCATATCTTTTCTTTAGCAATAGATCAGAAATTATCACTAAAAGATGTTTCTTCCATGGTATTTGCACATCCATCCTTAAGTGAACCAATTCATGATTGTGTCAACGAACCTTTTTCTATGGCACTGCATTCACTTAAGTGAAAGTTTGCTAGTCATACTCAACATGTTTTATAATGAAAGTGAGGTAAACAACATGAGTAAAAAGACCCCATTATTTGAACTCCATGAAAAATATCATGGGAAAATGGTCGACTTCTTTAATTTTGAACTACCCATACAATATGAAAAAGGAATTATCCATGAACACAACCAAGTCCGTCAAGCAGTTGGACTATTTGATGTATCTCATATGGGTGAGTTCTTTTTTGAAGGACCACACGCTAAAGATGCGATGTTAACCTTGTTTACAAACGATATAAACAAGCAAAAAGATGGTACTGTACGATATGGTTTTATGTGCAATGATGATGGAAATGTTATTGATGATTGTCTTGTGTATAAATACAATGATGAGAAGTACATGGTTGTTGTTAATGGTGCCAACATCGAAAAAAATGAAGCTTGGATAAAAAATCATATCACCAAAGAATGTTTTACAAACAAAAGTGATGACATCGCTTTGATTGCAGTCCAAGGACCAAAATCCCAAGCATTGCTTGAGAGTGTTTGTAATCAACTACCAAAGAAATACTATACGTTTGAAGATAATGTGCACATTTTTAATAAAAAAGTCATGATCTCAAAGACAGGTTATACTGGTGAACTTGGTTATGAAATTTATTGTAAGCCAAAAGATGCTTTAGTAATCTTTGAAGGACTGTATGCATACAAAGATGAGTTTGACACTACATTGTGTGGATTAGGCGCACGAGATACACTGCGTCTTGAAGCTGGAATGCCACTATATGGGCATGAATTAAGCGAAGATATTTCTCCGATTGATTCAAGTTTGTCAATGTTTCTTTCAAAGGATCACCAACAATACATTGGAGCATCTGCTCATCAGCGACCTGCAAAAACAAAACGTGTTGGATTAGAGTTATTATCAAAAGGAATCCCAAGAGAAGGCTACAACATCTATCAAGATGGTAACCTTATTGGCAAAGTAAGCAGTGGCACATTCTCCCCTTCAATGCAAGTTGGTATTGCCATGGCACTGGTTGATATTGATTGTGATGAGCAAAAAGAAGTTGAAATTGAAATTAGAAATAAAAGAGGTAAAGCAAAAATAGTGCCTTTACCATTTAGCTATAAACAAGGAGGAAAATAGCATGAGTGTAAAAGAAGGATATTTTTATTTAAAATCCCACGAGTGGGTGAAGTTTGTCGATGAGAACACAGCACTCATCGGTATTAGTGATTTTGCACAAGAAGCTTTAGGTGATATTGTTTATGTTAGTTTACCTGAAGTTGATGATGATGTCATCGCCAACAAGAGTTTTTGTGATATCGAGTCGGTAAAAGCTGTATCCGATGTGTATGCACCAGTTTCAGGAAAAATTGTTGAAGTGAATGAAGAACTTGAAGATGCTCCTGAAAAACTTAATGAATCCCCTTACGATACATGGATTATCAAAGTTGAAGGCACTTTCAATAAGGATGCTTTACTTGATAGCGATGCGTATCAACAATTACTAGATAAGGAGGGCTAAAATGGCCACTTATGTTGTAAACACAAAAGAACAACAACAAGCCATGCTTAAAGAAATCAACAAAACTGTTGATGATTTATTAGCACCTATTCCAGATAATGTTCGCTTTAAAGGTGAACTAAATCTTCCTAATGGAGTCAGCGAGTTTGAAGCACTTGATATTATGAAAGGCTATGCCAATCAAAACATTGTGTTTAAAACAGTGTTACGTGGTGCTGGGGCCTATGTGCATTACATTCCTAGTGTAGTTAAGCATTTATCTGCACGTGAAGAATTTGTAACAGCATACACCCCTTATCAATCTGAACTGTCTCAAGGTATATTACAATCTATTTTCGAATACCAAAGCATCATGGCTGATTTAACAGGAATGGATGCAGCCAATGCTAGTGTTTATGATGGCGCAACGGCGGCAGCAGAAGCCATTACAATGTGCATTGAGAAAAAGCAAAAGAAAGTATTGCTTGCGAAAACGTTACACCCTGAAACGATACAAACTATCTTAACGTATAATCAATATTTAGATCATGAAGTAATTATTGTTGATGAGAAAGATGGACGTGTCGATATGGATGATTTAAAAGCTCATCTTAGTGATGATGTCGCATGTTTTGTGTATCAACATCCAAATTATTATGGCATCTTAGAAGATGCTAAAGGCATTAGTGAGCTTGTTAAAACGACAAAAGCGAAAGTTGTTGCTTCTGTTAATCCAACTTCATTAGCTTTATTAGCTAGTCCAAAGGATAATGGTGTTGACATTGCAGTTGGTGAAGCTCAACCATTTGGATTATCTATTGCTCTTGGTGGGCCATACCTTGGCTTTATGGCTACCACAGAAAAACTGGTTCGTAAGCTTCCAGGACGTATTGTTGGTCAAACTGAAGATAAAGAAGGAAAGCGAGCATTTGCTCTAACCCTTCAAGCTCGAGAACAGCATATTCGTCGTGAAAAGGCACTAAGTAGTATTTGCTCCAATCAAGCTCATTGTGCTTTAGTCGCTGGAATGTATGTTAGTGCTATGGGTCCTGTTGGACTTCAAGAAGTAGCACAAGCTAGTGTAAACAATGCTCATTACTTACAAAAAGAATTAGAGAAAATTGGATTTACACTAACGTATGATCAACCTTTCTTTCATGAGTTTGTTACTGAAACACCAAAAAACTCTAAAGAAGTTGAAGATTTCCTTGTTTCAAAAAATATTTTGGCAGGATATCCACTCAACGATCACCAAATGTTATGGTGCGCTACTGAGGTGTTAAACAAAGAAAAAATTGATGAAGTTATATCTTATCTGAAGGAGGGTATCGCATGAGTCAGTTAGTATTTGAACTATCACAAAAAGGCAGACGTTGTGTTTACTTACCAGAATCTACAACACCACAAGTAAGCTTTGATGAAGCGTTTGTTAAAAAGGATACTTTAAAAGCACCAGAAGTGGCAGAAATTGATTTGGTACGTCATTATATTGGACTAAGCAAACAAGCACATGGTGTCGATAATGGCTTTTATCCATTGGGCTCATGCACCATGAAATACAACCCAAGAATTAATGAAGAAACTGCTGCTTTAGCAGGCTTTAGTCAGTTGCATCCTTATCAACCTGAACATACCATTACAGGTGCACTTCAAGCAATGGCACATCTTCAAGATGCTTTATGTGAAGTTACTGGTATGGATGGTTTTACACTACAACCTGCTGCAGGGGCACATGGTGAATTTACCGGTATGCTTTTAGTGCATGCCTATCATCAAGCCAACAACGATACAAAACGAACAAAAGTTATAGTTCCCGATTCAGCACATGGAACAAACCCTGCTTCAGCAGCAATGGCTGGATATGAAGTACTTACCGTGCCTTCTAATAATTTAGGTGGTGTCGACATGGATGCTTTAAGAAGCATGGTTGATGATGAAGTTGCTGCATTAATGCTTACTAATCCAAATACACTTGGGTTGTTTGATCCAAACATTAAAGAAATTGCTGATTTGATTCATGAATTTGGTGGTTTGTTGTATTATGATGGAGCGAATTTAAACGCCATCATGGGACTTAGTCGTCCTGGTGATATGGGCTTTGATGTTGTTCATTTAAACTTACACAAGACCTTCTCTACCCCTCATGGAGGTGGTGGACCTGGAAGTGGACCAGTTGGTGTAAAAAAACACCTCATTCCTTTTTTGCCTAATGGTAGTGTAATTAAAGAAGATGATAAAATCACCATTAAAAAAGGCGATCAACAATCCATAGGTCGTATGCGTTCATTTTATGGAAACTTTTTAACAAACATGCGTGCCTTAACTTATATTTTAGTATTAGGAAAAGAAGGATTAAAAGATGCTTCTTTCAATGCTGTATTAAATGCTAACTACATGATGGAAAAACTAAAAGATTTATATCATGTAGCTTACCCTGGTACTTGTATGCATGAGTTTGTGGTTTCATTAGAAAGAGAGAAAGAAGAGTTTGGTATTAGTGCAAAAGACATATCGAAAGGGTTATTGGATTACAACATCCATCCACCGACGATGTACTTTCCACAAATTGTTCATGAAGCACTTATGATTGAACCAAACGAAACTGAAAGCAAACAAACACTTGATCATGCAATTAACGTGTTGCGCTACTTATACTCATTAATTAAAGATGATCCACAACAATTACTTGATGCCCCAATTAGTACCCCAGTTAAACGGGTAGATGATGTTATGGCAGCTCGTAACCCAGTTCTTAAATACCAAGAATCAGAGTAATCTGATTCTTTTTTTTATCGATTAAAAATATGTTAAAATATAGTTGGTGATAAAATTGAAACATGTCCACGGTGTCGCAGCAATCTTAGTACACGAGAAAAAAATAGCTGCCTTTAAAAGAAACTATGGTGATTATGCTGGTTACTATGAGCTTGTCGGTGGTAAAACTAATAAGCATGAAACAAATGAAATGGCACTTCACCGTGAATGTTTAGAAGAATTAAACATCACCATAACCATTCATGATTTTTTTAAAGAAATTCGATATGATTATAAAGATTTTGTGTTAACATTAGATACTTATGTTTGTACACCACATTCTTTGGACTTTCAACTGATTGTTCATGATGATGTTTGTTGGGTTGATCATACTTCAATTGATTCATTAAATTGGCTACCAGCAGATATTCAGATTTTAGATGATTTGAAACAATTTTGTGTTTCTCTAACTTAATAAGGAGGATTTATGCGTAAACTATTTGGATACTTATTTTTTGTACTTGTTTTAATTAATTTCTTACGCTTTGAAATTGTATACTTTTTACCTGTTTTAGTTCCTTTGTTTATTTTTATTGTGATTTACAATGTGATGCTTCGATTTCGACCACTAGAGGTGGGTCATCCAAAAGAACAAGCTTCAAATCAAGATAACACCTTTGCGGCAGAGATAAAGCAAAAATTCAATACAAGCGATCCTTACGATACCATCGCAACATACGATCCTGCCCTTGTAGAAATTGATCGTTTTGATGATTTAGTAAGTACATCGACGATGAAAGTACGATTGCTAAACCCACCTAAAAAACACCGAGATGAAGAGACAATGATGTTTCTTAATGAAGGTGAACAGGTTATTTTAGAACCTGCGACTTCACGATTATCGACGATAGCCGTGTATGATCGTTCTAAGCATTTGCTTGGTTACATTCCCAAAAACAAAAATAACACTATCCTTCAATTGATTAATCAACAACGTATCATTAAAGGAATCATTGTTTCACTTAATAAATCGTTCTTTACTCACACTATTGACATTGAAATTGAATACAAAAACCAATAAAAAGCTAATTACAATAAAGTAGACACTCTAGAAAATCTTACATCGTGCCTACTTTTTTTGTGGTTTTAAAAAGGATAATTTTGGGAAGTATACACATCTCACATTATCCTTTTTTACTTTTATAAAACTAAATGATGGTTACACACATAACCTTATTATAAAAAATCATGCACAAACAACATTAAGCACGCTTGCTTGATCTAACCCGTATGATTAAAGTCACTATCACAAACAAAGAAAACAAAGCAGTTATTGATGATGAACCTATAAAACTAGATATAAAGTAGTGCAATCCATACCAAGGTGTTAAAAATATAACTACTGGCAACAATGCCCACATTGCTTCAATGGATGTCACATTCACATATATACTAATAAGTGCACTTGTTAAAGTAAGCAACCAAAAATAGCGACTAAACAATAAAAAACGATCATTATTGTTTGTTATGCTCACAAGTATAATACCTACCCATCCAAAACTATATACTAGCGTTACAGCTAGATTTTTAATGGTAGCTGTATCTCCCATTAACTGCTCAGGAAAATTAATAAAGACACTACTAAAAACAAGTATCGTGGTAATGCTTATAAGATAGTTAAACTTTATATTCTTACCTTTAGTCTTGATCTGCAATATTTTCACCCACCACTTTTACTTTAACAATGCCGTCTAAATTACCATATGATTTTAACAAATTGAAATATCGATCCATGCTTTTCATGCGTGGATTTAGTGTTATTAATAAATAATGCAACGTGTTATCTTCTCGATAATCACTACCCATAAATTGCACATTGCTAACATACACATTGTGTTTATCTGCTAAGCCTTGATATAAATCAAGATCAGGGTTTGTTGTTTGAATAAAAATACGTTTGGTTTCAATACGATTAATAAACACTCCACTTTCGATAATGTTTGCAAAACGCAACAACACATAAATTAAGAAAGTTGTCATTATTGCACCAGCATAGTAACCAATACCAGCAGCAATACCAATAGTACCAACACTCCATAAACTCGCTGCGGTAGTTAATCCTTTAACAGAACCCTTACTTTGAATAATCGTACCTGCTCCTAAAAAACCGATGCCACTAATAATTTGCGCACCAAGACGTGCAGGATCAGCAGTACTACCAAAACTTGTATAAATGTATTCAGATGTTAACATGACTAATGCTGAAGCTGTACCAACCAAGGCATGAGTTCGTAATCCTGCAGCTCTGCTTTTTTTAGAACGATCATACCCAATCCAACCTGAAAGTATCAACGCTAAAAGTAGTCGTCCTCCCATTTCCACAATGATGTAATTAATTTCAAAATCAGTCATAACTCTCCTTAACTTCACTAACTAAATCACTTAATGCTTTACGCTCTTTTTTATGTCTGTTTTCATCTTTAAAGGGAACACTACTATAACCAAGTGCTAAAATATGAGCAATGGTTTCTTCTGAAGATACGTTTAGTAGTTCTTTAAGTGGCTGTTCTTTAAAATAGTTTATCCATACTGAACCTAATCCTAAGTCTGTCGCTTCTAGCATCATATGTGTTAACACAACACTTGTATCAATAAGACCTGAATCATTGGCATTAACCGATGGTTTAAACACTTTTGTTTTATTGTAACTGACAATCATGACAAGTGGTGCATTATACACTTGTGCATGGTGTGACACTTCTTTTAAAAGTCTTGATTCTTGGACAATGTAAATATGAAAGTTTTGGACATTTCCATTGGTTGGAGCAACGACAGCCGCTTCACATATTTTATCAATGTCACTTTGTTTTACTGGTTGTTTCAAAAATGCTCTTGTAGAACATCTTTTTTTAGCTAATGTTATAAATTCCATAGTTTTCTCCTACTTCTATTCTAGCAAAACTACACAACGGTTACAATTAAAAAAGGCCTATAGGCCTTTTTCTGAAATAACAACCGATATTCTCGGAATAATCTGCTTTTTACGAGAAACAACATGCTCAATAAAGATATCTTCATCATGCATCACTGAAGGATAAGCTTCTTCAACTATCCACTTTTCTTTGCCTGCATAATACATAATCGAACCGTTTTTCTCAATCGATGTAAATATCATTAACAACAAGTCTAACTTCTCATTTTTACAATAGGATTCCATCTCATCAATCAAATTAGTCTTAATTTCCTGCAGTTCATCCAAATTATAAATATTAACTTGTCCCAGGCGGAAGCGGTAATTTGAGATGGTGTATTCTTTAATATCATGTTCAATAATTTCACTCATTGAGCGGTTTGTTAAATTTGCTCCCATCGAGAACAACTCTTTAGCAAATTCTTCAATATCAAGTTCAGCAATTTCAGCAAGTTCTTCTGATATTTCAAGGTCTGTTTTAGTCGTTGTTGGTGAGTTGAAATTTAGTGTATCTGAGATCATAGCCCCTAATAGCAATCCTGCCATGTTTTTTGAGATTTCAATATTATGCTCTTTGTACATCTTTGCGACAATTGTGGAAGTAGATCCCACTAATTGATTTCGAAACATGATAGGGTTTGATGTTTGAATATCTCCAATACGATGATGATCAATAATCTCTAGTATTTCTGCATCCATAACATTCTCTACACTTTGTGATACTTCATTATGATCCACAAGAATGATGTTTTTGTTTTTGCTATTTAGTACGTGATACCTTGAAACAAGGCCATACACTCTATTTTGATCATCAACTACAGGGTATGAACGAAAACGTGTCTTTGTAATTTTTTTAGCTACTTCATTAACGTATTCTAATTTATTAAACGTAACCAAATTGCTTGTCATGATGTCTTTAATTGGAGATGAGAAGAATAAATAACGAGCTGTATTTAGTGTTCCATGACCTGATAATATAACCGCACATCCTTTTTCTTGCGCTGCTTGTAACACTGCAGGTGAAACTGAATTTGCCCACACAACAATTAAACAAGCTGCGTCTTTAGCAATAACTTCAAGTTGTGCTTGAGTATCATTACCAACAATAACTGTTCGATTATCAAGTTCATAATTATCCAACTTTGATGCTGCAATCGCAATAATGCTCACTTTACCATTTAAACGAGTTTGTTTTGGGGCATACAACAACTTGCCCTTAATCGTTTTACTAATATACTCAATCGGGGTTTTCTTTAGTAATTCAATGCTTTTTGCGGTATCCCCCATCGCTACTTGAGATAAATTAGAGTTAGTGATCATTCCTAATAGTATCCCTTTATCATCCACAACCACTAATGTTTGTTTGTCTTCTTTTTGCATTAAGTTATACGCATCAAATATCGTCGTTTCAACATTAATACTAATTGGTTCATCCATGTTAATTTCATACAATTGTGAACGAGCATCATCTAAATAAATTGGTTTTCGAAAATTGAACTTATCAAGCAAATAACTGGTTTCATGATTAATATGTCCTAATCGACAAGCAATCGCATTCATTCCTAAGTGTTGTTTTAACTCAGCATAACCAATCGCAGCGCAAACAGAATCACTATCTGGATGGCGATGACCAACCACATACACTAAATCATTTGTAAAAGCATTTGACATAACTTCACCCCTTCTTACTCATCAAATTTAATAACAAGCAAAACGCTTTAAATCTGTCTATTTCATTCTACAATGCAACCTTTAAAAACACAATAACGATTACATCTTAAAAAAAGTACACATACAAAAGACCACAAGTTAAACAGTGTTAACTTGTGGCTTATCACTACTTAATCGTACTTGTAGCAATATGCATAACATCCCAAGTGGATGCAAATGGTGGTGCATAGCCAAAGTCTAACAATGAGAACCGATCAATTGTCATTTTTTGATCAATGGCAACGACAAAAGGATTTAGCCGCAGTGCAGCATTTTTCTCTCCAAATAATTGTGCTCCTAATATCACTCTACTTTTCTTATCGACAACCACTTTAATGGTTATGTCTGTTGGATTTGGATAATACCCAGCACGATCATATGATGAAATCGTATTGACAATAACATCCATGTTTAAATCTTTAGCTTCTTTTTCACTTAATCCTGTTTTGGCCACTTCACGATCGATTATTTTAATCATGGCACTACCTAGACCTTGTTCAAATACTTTGTCAGCACCACCAAAACGTTCAGCTAATACTTTGCCTTGTTTATTAGCGTTGGTTCCTAGTGGTATAAACACTGGTTTTTTACTTATCGCATGAACAATAGTAGAACAATCACCCACTGCATAAATATCTTTAATGTTCGTTTGCATTTTTTCATTAGAAACAATGGCTCCATTTGGTAACATTTCAATGTTGGTGTCTTTTAAAAACTGAGTGTTTGGTCGCACACCTACTGACATCACTACAATATCTGCCATCACTTCTGCTGTGTCGGTAGTTAACACTAGTTTGTTGTCTTTTTCGTGTATTTTACTTACTCCTTGTGATAAATACAACTCTACCCCTTTTTCAATTAAATGTTCTTCAATCATTAAGGAAAACTCAACATCAAAGGTAGCTAACACATGATCTAACCGTTCGATTACAATTACCTTTTTGTTTCGTGTAACAAACGCTTCCGCTACTTCTAACCCAATGTATCCACCACCAATAATCGCTACAGTTTGAGCATCATCTCCAGCTTTTGCAAGTGCTTCTCCATCAGCTAATGTTTTTAACTGAAAGACTTTTGGATGATCCACACCTTCAATTGGTGGAATGATAGGTGAAGCTCCACTTGCGATAACTAAACGATCGTAGTTGTCCACAAATGTTTGATCATTGTGTTTAACAGTAACTTGTTTTTTATCAGGATTTACGTCAATTACTTCGTGATTAATACGGACATCAATACCTGCTTTTTGAAAATCTTCGACAGAACGAATGCGCATTTTATTGATATCGGTGTTTTCTTTTGATACAAAATAAGGTAAACCACACGCACCATAGGACACTTCATTTGTTTTTTCATAAACAACAACTTGTTCATCTTTAAGTTCTCTTTTAAGTTTAGCGGCAGTTGACATCCCACCCGCTACACCTCCAATAATAATGGTTTTCATAATAACTCCTTTTTCTTTATAAAACCATTATATCATGAGTTACTTTTTAATGAGTATTTGTGCTTACAGAAACACATTATGATAATCACTCATTGCAAGTACTACTTTGATTTGAGACAATAGACAAGAGGTAATTTATGGACATTAAACAGCTACAACAACAAATCAAAGAATTTTGCACAACAAGAGATTGGGATCAGTTTCATAATGCCAAAGAATTAGCTATTGGTATGTCAACTGAAGCAAACGAACTGCTTGAAGTGTTTCGTTTTATTAAAGAAACGGATATTGAAAACATTGTTTCACAAAAAAAAGAACACGTTGAAGATGAACTTATGGATGTGTTGTTTTTCGTGCTTCGATTTGCACAAGTTTATGATGTAAACATTGAAGAGGCCTTTACAAGAAAAATGAAAAAAAACAACACCCACTATCCAGTAGATGTTGTTAAAGGGAAAAATAAGAAATACAACGAGTATTAGTCTGTAAAGGAAACCACATCTTCCAATACAGCATGAACAATAATACGACCATTATCAATATCGTAATTACAAGAAACTAATGTCAATATATGATCAATATCATTTGTGTCCACATCAGTTGCATAGCGTGATTGATTTTTAAATCGTGATACTAATGTTTGTACATCCATGTTGTTTGCAGGAATATCCAACCCTTGCTTTGTCGCATCAACTAAATACGCCGCAAAGATGCGATATGTACGATAATCATACAACGTACGAACCTCAATGGTTTGATGCTCTAAATAGAAATCTTTGCTTTGATATTTGTCTAACGCACGAAACATAGTTCCATCAAGCATCGCATGTCCATATATGACTGTGTGAACATCGCTTAAATCATTGTTGTTTCGATAATCCATGAAAATTGACCCATGTTGTAAGCGCTGTTTATCAAAGCCTCGGCGCATGTAAAAGTCATTGTCATTAGCTTGTACCATTGGATAGTCAATGACCGTATTTTCAATACTAATCCAACCAATATAATCATCGTTTCGTTGTAAATATTCTTGATTTAAACGTGTTAATCGTAACTGTAAAATTTCTTCTTCACTTAATGATTCTTGATCAGGTAATAAATCATCAATTATCTGTTTGTTTAAATCAGATAGTTCTTGATTCATGGCACGTGATTTTGAAGAAACATAATAATCCCACCCGAAAAAACCTAATGCGACAACGATGAAGGCTATTCCAATTAATCGGATAATTTTTCTTGTGTTGTTTTTCATGAGTTTATTATAACAAATCTAAATTATTCGTGCTCGTCTTATGAATCAAGATAGATTGTAAAACAGTCAATATTTTGATATACTCCTTTAAACAAATAAGGAGATAAAGTCATGGTACCCTTTCTAAAAGCAATTATTGAAATCATGTACACTATTCATCGCGAGATTACTCAACTTAACAATGTTTATGAAATTAACATGACGGATAAACAACTTCACTTTTGGGTGTTTGGTTTTGTGGCATTAGTAATCTTTGTAATCGTCCACTGGTTGTTTTTGTATCTAAGCAAAAAAAGCATACTTCTTATATCGTTTATTTATACATTTACAGTCGCCACCGTATTAGCCTTTGCGATTGAAATTGGTCAATATCAAAGCAAGACCGGACATATGGAGTTTGCGGACATCCTGTACGGTCTTTATGGTTTTGTCGTTTTGTTTATTATTGCTTTAATGGTTTTTTATGGTATTAAAGCAGTAGTATTGTTACTTAGAAAGCAGTGATTGTGCATATTTCACTCCTAAATGATACGCTTTAATGTTATCTTCTAGTAACTGAGGGTCAATCTTGTCAAACTTCTCGTAAATAACCTTTTCACCTTCACTAATGTCAAACATATCTAAAGTAACAATTAATGCACCAAAAGCAGCCATATTGGCTGTTTTAATATTTTCAATCTCACTTGCTAATCCATTGAAATCACATCGGATTTGCGGTGAATAATCATTTTCTTTTACTAAAGCTGCGTTACTTATCAACATACCATTAGTTGATAATTGATTTAAAAATTTATCTTTTGCTAATTGGTTCATTGCCAACAAATGAGTCATGTCATTGGTAATGATCGGTGATTGTTGGTTTTTCTCACTTATGACCACATGACAGTTTGCAGTTCCACCACGCATTTCAGGACCATACGATGGCATCCAGCTTACTAAGTAATCACGTTTCATACCCATCATCGCTACCATTTGACCAATAGTTAAAACTCCTTGCCCACCAAATCCAGCGCACACTAATTTAATTACTTTTTCCATGATTGCGCTCCTTAAAAACTCCTAATGGAAACACTGGTTCCATGTTTGTTTTGATGTACTCCATCGCTTGAACTGGTGTCATTTTCCAACCAACATTGCATGATGATAATACCTCAACCATGCTGAATCCTTCATTATTTAACTGACATTCAAATGCTTTTTTAATCGCCTTTTTCGTTTGGCGAATACTTTTTACATCCGCTGTCATTACTCGTTCAATATAAGCCACATGTTCTATTGTTGAAAGCATTTCACTCATTTTAAGTGGATGACCACCAAATTCTGCACTTCTACCTGTAGGAGAAGTTGTTGTGACTTGATTAAGCAATGTTGTAGGGGCCATCTGACCACCTGTCATTCCATAAATGGCATTATTAACAAAAATAACAGTGATATTTTCATTACGGTTGGCACTATGTACAATCTCAGCAGCTCCTATGGATGCCAAATCACCATCTCCTTGATAGGTAAACACAATTTTATCAGGATTGATTCGTTTAACCCCAGTAGCAACAGCAGGTGCACGACCATGAGCTGCTTGAAGAGCGTCACAATTAAAATATTCATAACTAAACACTGAGCAACCTACTGATGCAATCGCAATACTACGATCGACAATTTCTAATTCTTCCAATACTTCCGCAACTAAACGATGAATAATACCATGAGTACACCCTGGACAATATGAAAATGGTTTATCCGTTAATCCTGAGGTTTTCTTAAATATAGTAGTCATGTTCAGGCTCACTTTCTAATTTTATGAGTGCATCCACAATTTCTTCTGGTGTGAAAATATTACCTCCAGCACGACCATAAAACCCTACTTTTACTTTGTTGTTTAATAATCCTTTAACATCTTGTACTAATTGTCCCATCGATAATTCAATAACCAAAACAGCTTTTATGTTTTTAGTTGCTTCTAGTATTTGCTTATAAGGGAAAGGCCATAATGTTTTTAATCGAATCAAACCAATTTCAACACCTTTTTTCTTCATGATTTCAATGGCCGCAAGGGCTATTCTACTCGATGTACCATATGCAACAATCGCCATTTGTGCATTTTCCATATTGACAAGTTCTACATCCGCCACTTCATCAGAAATTTTGCAGTATTTCTCCATTAATTTTTGATTGTGTGCTTCTAACTCATTTGGATTTAAATACAATGAATTAATGACATTGCGAGTTTCGCGTTTTGCATGATTACCATTGGCTGCCCAATCAATAGGGTATCGTTTAACTGGTGTTTGATTAATCGCAACAGGTTCCATCATTTGACCGATGACACCATCTGCCATAACCATCACAGGATTACGGTACTTTTGTGCTAAAACAAATGCTTCTTGTACCATATCGGAAGCTTCTTGAACTGAGTTTGGTGCTAAGACGATTACTCGATAGTCTCCATTACCACCACCTTTTACTGCTTGATGATAATCAGCTTGTCCAGGTAAGATTCCACCAAGTCCAGGCCCTGATCGACTAATTGCAACGATCACACAAGGAAGTTCTGCGCCTGCACAATACGAGATTCCTTCTTGTTTTAATGCAATCCCAACAGAAGAAGATGAAGTCATTACCAGACCACCAGCTCCAGCTCCACCATAAACCATGTTTATCGCCGCAACTTCACTTTCTGCTTGAACAAACACACGTTTATTTAATGGCATATGCTTCGCCATTGTTTCAATCAATTCATTTTGAGGGGTAATAGGATAACCAAAAAAGGCATCACACCCAGCTGCTATCGCAGCTAAAGCTATCGCTTCATTTCCCTTCATTAATACTTTTTCACTCATGATTTACAACCTTTCTACAGTAATGCATACATCAGGACAAACTGTAGCACAAAATGTACAACCAATGCATTTGTCTGGTTCAATGACTGTGGATGGATGATAACCAATTTTGTTCACATTCTCTTTGTCCAGTTCTAAAATAGATACTGGACAAACCGACACACATAAATTGCATCCTTTACAACAATCTGTCGAAATAGTCACTCTACCTTTTGCCATAGATTAAAACTTCTTTCCATTTTTAATGTATATACTATTAATGTTTCTCATCATGTTAATTCTGTTTTCTGCCATTTGATCCGCAACTAAGTATGTTGGGGTGTTTGTTTCTTTTGAAGTACGAATAATCTCACGTACACGATCAAAGATTAAATCAATCTGACGAATGGCATTTTCTTTTTTGTATCCTTGAATTTCTTGATACACATTAATAAGTCCACCAGCATTAATAACATAATCTGGAGCATATATAAATCCTTTTTCATGCAACAACATGCCATCTTGTGCACTGTCCTTTAAGACATTGTTTGCTGCACCAGCAATGATTTTGCATTGTAATCGATCTAGTGTTTCTTTCGATATTACTGAGCCTAATGCACATGGCGCAAACACATCACATGCTTGATCATAAATATCATCCACAGAAACTACCGTTGCATTAAACTCATTTTTTACTGCATCTGTCTTTTCTTTATCTACATCACAAACGACTAGTTTAGCACCTTCTTCATGCAAATATTGACACAAGTAATAACCGACATGCCCTACACCTTGAACCGCTACTGTCACACCATCAAGTTTTGCACTACCTCGCTCTTCTTTTAAACATGCTTTGATTCCTTTTAATGTACCTAAAGCAGTAAATGGTGAAGGATCACCACTCTTATCCGCTAAACCAACCACATAAGAAGTTTCCATGCTTACAAAATTCATATCTTCAGGAGATGTACCAACATCTTCTGCAGTTATATAACGACCATTTAGTGAGTCTACATAACGACCAAATGCTCTCCAAAACGCTTCACGCTTTACCGTATCTGCTCTTAATTTTTTCGAGTTTCCAATGATGACAGCTTTTCCACCACCAAGATTCAAACCAGCACAAGCTGCTTTTTTAGTCATACCACGAGCTAAACGAAGCACATCATAAATCGCATCATCTTCACTGTCGTATTCCCATACTCTTGTACCACCAAGTGCAGGTCCTAGTGTTGTGTTATGCACACAAATTGCACCTTTTAAACCTGAATTGCGGTCATACAAATAAACCAATTGCTCATAGCCATACTTTTCCATGTAGGCATACTTTTCCATGATAGTTCCTCCTTTATATAAAAAACCGCTTTGAACGTTATATCAAAACGGCCTATTCTGGCTCAGATAACAACATTGAGGTGAGATAGTTAATAAAAATCATCAGCCAACTCCCTTTTCTATCCGACTTCATTATAACAAAAGGCATTTTATTTTGAAAGCGTTTTCACATACTTTTTACTTATTTAAAAAACGACATAAAAGAAAAAATCCATCTTTTCATAGACAGATTTTTTTACTCTTACATATACTGGCTATTAAGCTAGTGCTTCAATAATTTTTAATACACCTTGTACATCATCTACAGTATATTCTGGGTTTTCACTTAGCAATTTTTCTTCACTTTGAAATCCATATGTTACGGCACATACTGGCATGTTTGCATTTTTTGCTGTTTGAACATCCACAATCGAATCACCAACAAACAAACAATTTCTAGGATCAACACCAAGGTTTGCGGCTACTTCAAGTGCCATATCAGGTGCAGGTTTGCGATCAATAAAATCAACTTCTCCTAATACAAAATCAAATGTATCTTCTTTAAAATGTTTTGCAATAAGTTGTTGAACATATACATTTGGTTTGTTAGAACAAACTCCAAGTGCAAATCCAAGTTCTTTTGCTTTATATACAACATCGACAATACCGTCATATGGTTTTGTTTTATCATTGTAAAGTTCACTGTAATGCATTTGAAATCTTTCTAATACTTGGTCGATTTCTTTATTTGAAGCTCGCTCATTTAATGCTAAGTCCACTAAACGACGAACACCATTACCCACAAACCCCATCACTTCTTCATCACTGTATGTTTGATGGTCAATTTCCTTAAGTGCTTGATTTAAACTACTTGCTAAATCAGACACAGTATCTAATAAAGTGCCATCTAAATCAAAAATAATTGCTTCAATCATTATTCACTACTCCTTTGCTTTTTCCTTTAACTGTATATACTCATCCGCATTATCAAGAATGCTTTTAACTTGTGTCAAACTTAAATCACAGATCACTTTCGCTGGTGATCCTAATACTAGAGATCGCTCTTTAATTTTACTATGAGATGTCACTAATGCTTTTGCCCCAATTAAACAATGTTTATTAATGATACAACCATCCAACACCACACTATCCATCCCTACAAGTACTTCATCATGGATGGTAGCACCATGAATGATGGCATGATGACCAATTGTTACATGTTTGCCAACAGTCACGGGATAACCAGATGATGCATGAATCATCGCATGATCTTGTATGTTTGTACCTTCATCAATAAAGATTGGCTCAACATCTCCTCTAATCACCGCAAAAGGCCACACTGAGCAGTTTGCCTTTATAGTCACTTCACCAATGATAACAGCGCTAGGATGCACATAGGCTGTTGAATCAATGCTAGGGGTTTTTTTATTAAATGTTTCAATCAAGTCGATGTACCTCACACATGAATTTTTCATTATCTTCTCTTGGAATAAACACTTTGGTAAACTTTTGCTGTTTCGACCATTTTTCAAAATGGACAATGTCTTCTGCTTCTTTATAATGCATTGGGAAAAAATACTTTGGTTTAATTTCACTTATAAAAATTCGAGCACCCCAATCATAATCTCTTTTCATGCGAGGGTCAACCGGAAACATCGCTACATCAATTGATAATGGTTTGATATCTTCAATGATGTTTAAAAACTGAAACGTTGCTAAATCGATTTCATCTTGTGTGGATTCTTCTTTCCAATGCCACAAATTAAGATCACCAGCATGAAAAATATTGTGATGCTTTGTTTGAACATAATAACTAACACCAAGATCGGTAGAATCAAAGACACTAATTTTTAATCCTTCCACAATTAAATTATCTCCAGGCTTTACGACAATAGCATCACACTTAGCCGGTACTTTCACATCTTCACTGACAATAACCTGTTTGCGATAACTAAAAATACTTGGATGATAATGATCATCATGCGAATGTGTCACAAAAAACAATACTGGTTTATTTGTGTCCAAATATTTCCTTGGCAACATCCCAGAAACAAAATCAAAAATGAGTGTCGCACCTTCACTTTTTATTGCATAACCACTATGATTGATATACTCTACTACCACTGACATATTATCTCCCCCTTTAACACAAATATTATATCATGTAAGAAAGATGTTTACTTTAATAAAGACTACAAATTGTACAATAAAAACGCTCCAACAGTATTGATTGTGATGTTTGCGGCCATATGAAGAACAACAGAATACGTAATGCCTTTATGATAATGGTTAACCCAACTAAAAAAGACACCAACACCAATCAAAGAGACAATCGCAAAGACAAACAAGTACCAAGAAAACATCGTATAAAGCATACCTACATGATACAAAGCAAAGAAAAGACTACTTAAGCCTATCTTGAAATGTTTTGATATCGTAAACTGTGGAAGCTGCATAACATAGCGAAAATAAAACTCTTCAAGTGGTCCATTTACAAAGACAATGTACACAAACACCAATGGATAGTTCGCGGTTGTGACACCAACATTGGTTGCTAAAGAATCACCAACAAAATCAAACATCCCATAAGGATACAAAAAAAGAAACGCCAAAAACAACACCACCATAACACCACCACTTATTAAAAGAATGATCTTAAGGTGTTTTCCTTTATCAAACAACACAAACTTATGGCGTGATAAAACTAACACAATAAAGGGAAGCAAACCAAACAACGTCACTTTTATTGCAGAACGCTCAAAATAACTAAACATCGCACTTTGATCTATCCATACCATTATTAGTGAAAACACGATAAGTGCCACATACAAACTTATTTGCTTTTTCATGTTAACCTCCTTTTTTTACTAGCATAACTAAAATACACAAGCAAGATGGCAGCCAGTAAAAAGAACACACCACTAAAGATAAACGAACCATACGCTGAAACACTATACACCAGTCCAACCATGCTTGATCCAATAATCATACCAAAAGATTTAATAGCATTAAATAAACCCATAAATAAGGAATGATCTATTTTTCGACCAAGACTACCCGCAATGGTTTGAACTAAAATAAGATAAATTGAATTTAATACAAACAATAAAATGGCTACGACAATAAACAAGATTTGATTATAAAGCACAAACAACACATTGCTTAAAACTCCCATAAAAAACAACACCCAAGATAGTGGTCTTTGTTGACCTGTTTTACGTACTAAGTAAATACCAATGGTGGAGTTAATAACAAGCGATAAAATTCCAAAGCCTGCCTTTAAGATACCGTTGTAGGATGGTAAAAACTTAAATTGATCACGAATAAAGAAGTTAAACGCTTGATCAAAAGCAATCGATCCAACTTGTGCAAAAAAGACAACCAATAAAAACACCCAAACAATTCCTTTAACATACTTTTTCGCAACAATAAAACTTGATATAGGGTTTATCTCTTTTACCCAATTATGTTTTTTAAGTAATTCGTCTTTGTTTATTGGGATTTGTAAGAAAGTCATGTATGCCAATATCCCACTAAATGCTAATCCAATTATTTGCGCAGTAAACATTAAAGTTAATGAAACATCACCCAAAAAGCCCCCTACTAAATAACCTACTGCTCCTGCTATTGTAAACACCGTTGCATGAATGGTTAGATTTGAAGCCATGGAATCTTGTGAAGAATAATCCATCACAACTGTTAAATGCATAACCATCACTGCCCCTACAAAAAAACCTGATATCATTCTAGCAACAATTACCATCCAAAAAGTCATCGCTAATGCAAAAGTAAGTTGTCCTAAGGCATATCCTAAACATCCAATTAAATACACTTTCATTCGACCATATCGATTACTCATAAGTCCCCAAAAAGGAGAAAACAGAAAATTAGTAAAAGCCATGGCAGAAAAGGCAAACCCAAAAGTGTATGCTGGGAAACCTCTTTGTTCAATTAAAAAGGGTGTTGCAGGATGTGCCAAATTTGCAAACACCATTTCAAGAAACATCAAGATAAAAAACCACGTTAATGAAGCAGTTTTATGTGTAAAAAGATACTTTAATTTTTCCATAATGTTTATTATACAACATTATTCATT
>CAYZMP010000014.1:0-33463 GCA_964479585.1 uncultured Erysipelothrix sp. | reverse complement strand
GGATTGCGGGGACATCAGTATGGGAAAACTAGGATGGATTGATTCTCATGCTCATTTAGTCGATGATTCTTTACTTGATTGTATCGATGATGTGATTCAGCAACTTTATGACCATAATGTAAGCAAAGTGCTTAGTATATCAACTAGCATTGAAGAAGCGTATATTAATTTTGATCTTCAACAAAAATATGGAAACATTGATGTCGCTGTAGGGTTTCATCCAAGTGATGCACATACTATAACTCAGGATGAATTTAAACAACTTGTTGAGCTAGCTCATGATGAGCGAATTGTGGCAATTGGTGAAATTGGGCTGGATTATTATTGGCAAAAAGATACAATCGATATCCAAAAAGAAATGTTTGTAAAGCAAATTGAATTGGCTAATTTAGTAAACAAGCCAATCATTGTTCATAATCGAGAAGCAACACAAGATGTGTATGATATTTTAAAAAGCTATCCTGTTAAAACCACAGGTATAATGCATTGTTATAGTGGAAGTGTTGAAATGGCAAAAGAATTTGTAGAGGAAAATATGATGATTTCTTTTGCTGGTCCATTAACCTTTAAAAATGCAAGAGTACCAAAAGAGGTGGCTGCAGAAATCAGTTTAGATCATTTGCTAGTGGAAACTGATTCTCCATATTTAACACCTACACCATACAGGGGAAAGAAAAATCAACCAGCTTATGTTAGTTTTGTAGCAAAAGAGTTGGCTAAAATAAAAGGTGTTTCACAAAAAGAATTAATGCAAACATTAAGCGATAATTACAATCGAGTTTTTTATAAGAGTAAGTAAACAAGGCATTAGTATGGCCTTGTTTTTAAATATTGTAAACTAACAACATACAAATAGTAAAAGCGTTTATCATTACTAAACAATAGTGAAAAACAGTAGTAAAAAACAGCATTTAGGTCAAAAATTAGACAAATGCATTCTATTGTGGTAAACTACCAACGTCTTGAAAGAAAGGAGACAAATATGATCAAAAGCTTGATTCGTTATTTTGGAATCATTGCGATTGTGATTTTGAGTTCTTGTGCTCCAAAGGTAGAAACTACTAATCCAGTAGTACTTCAAACACTATCTGCACAACCAACTTTTCTAAGAGAACCATATACAACTGAAATTGAAATAGAAGAATTTATATTAGGGGCACCTAAAACGGTGTATCAAAACGGGCCTGTCAAACCAGGCGGTGTATCATGGATTGCGGGGCTAGTCGATCCTGGTTCACCTAAAAAACAAGTCAACGAGTATACGGTGGCTTATGATCTAGCTGGCAATGAGTTGTCTCGTACACTCAATGTCAATTCTCAAGAAATTATTGAATCACAACCACGCATATTTGAATATGGAGCAAAACCAGAAGTCGGTTCTGTATTCTTCCCAACACGTATTTATCGATATGGAGCAAATTGTGGTGGATGTAGTCCAAACGCTGAAGGTGTATCAAACACAGCATCAGGAATTGGTATTTCAACCAAACCTGCAGTGCGCCAAATGGATGGTACTCTTAAAGATGGAATTACTTACGAAGGATACTATGTATTAGCATCCGATCGTTCTATTCCGTTTTGTAGTGTTGTGGAAATCACAAATCACAAATTCTCAGGGATGGGATTAACACCAGGTGTTCCATTTAAAGCCATTGTGCTTGATCGTGGTGTATCTGGAAGAACATTGGACTTATTTGTTGGTGATCAATCAAACCTTAATGCAGTGCGTCTTACTCAGACACAATATGCAACAGTTCGCTTTGTGGATAAAGGTCAATTGACAGTAAACTCAAATCGTCAACGTGTGTGTAATATAACACCAAATAACTAAGCAGCAAAATGCTGCTTTTTTTATTTATGGTATAATACAGATGATGAAAAAACCAGTGATAAAAGAAACGATAGTCGTTGAAGGCAAACATGATGAAGCGAAGATTAAGTCGGTAGTTGATGCAGATATACTCATTAGTAATGGAACCCATCTATCGAAAGAATTTATTGCGTATGCAAAATGCATAGCCGAAAAAAATGGATTAATAATCTTTACTGATCCTGATAGTCCAGGTAATCAAATACGAAATGTATTGCACCAACATATACCACAAGCTAAACATGCTGTGCTAGTTGAAAAGCAAAAGAAAGTTGGAGTAGAACACGCAAGCAAACAAGAGATTTTAAAAGCTCTTGAAAATGCTCAAGCTTTATACACATCCGCACGTGAAAAGACTTTAAGTAAAGAGGACTTTATTGATTTACACCTGACAGGGAAAAACAACAGTCAAACATTACGAAATGAGCTATGTAAGAAATTGCATTTACCAATAGCTAATGGCAAACAAATGTTTAAATATTTAAACATGTTAAAACTAACAAAGGAAGATGTTGTGAAACTATTATGAGTAAAACAATCGCAACGTACAAACGTGTACAAGAAGTGTTATTAGATCATGGTTTACATGCTAAAAAACACTTAGGACAAAACTTCATTATTGATCGAAACATTATTGATAAGATTGTGAAGGTCGCAAGTATAGATTCAACGAGTTGTGTGCTTGAAATTGGACCTGGTATTGGTAGTTTAACACAAGCACTATGTGAGCATGCAAAAGAAGTTGTTGCTGTTGAAATAGATTTAACCATGGTTAACATACTTAAAGATACTTGCTTAGAGTATGATAATTTAGTGGTTGTGCATGAGGATTTTTTACAATATGATCTAAACCAACTGCCATTTAGTTCTTTTACAGTTTGTGCAAACTTACCATACTATGTAACAACACCTATTTTGTTTAAGTTGTTTGAGACATCACACGATGTACAAAAAATCGTGGTAATGGTTCAAAAAGAAGTAGCATTACGATTTAAAGCAAAAAAAGATTCCAAGCAATATAATGCTCTTTCTATTTATGCACAAACTTGCTTTGATGTTTCACTAGCTTTTGATGTTTCTAAACATGTTTTTTATCCAAAACCGGATGTTGATTCGTCAATACTGATTTTTCAACCAAAAAAAGACGTAGATAAAGAAGCATATGCTCCGATATTTGATTTTATTAAAAAGTGTTTTGCCTTTCGCAGAAAAACACTAGCGAATAATTTGAAGGAAATTGTAAAAGATACAAGTAGAATTAATGAATATTTACAGCTTGCGGATTTAGAAACAACCATTCGTGCACAAAGTTTAGCATTTGAAGATTTTAAAAGATTGTTTGAGGTGATAGTAAAAAATGAAACTTAGAGCACAAGCATTTATTAACATATTTTTAAAAAAAATTGGTCAACAGTATCAATTGATAAATATACCGATTGATTTGTTTGATAGTATTCACATAAAAGAAAGTAAAGAGGATGTCTTTACATGTGACAAATTTTATATACCAACAAATGAAAAGAACTCAATTGTACAAACAGTCAAGCTATTTCAAAAGAAATTCACTATTCCACCACAAAAAATTCATCTTGTTAAAAACATTCCATCTTTAGCAGGTCTTGGTGGTAGAAGTAGTAATGCTGCGACCATGATTAATTATTTTAATGAGTACTATGAACTTGGGTTATCAAGAAACCAACGGTTAGAGTTAGCCGATGAGATATCAACTGAAGCGATGTATTGCATTGATAATCAAGCAGTAATGGTGGATAAAGAGAAAGTGATTCCTATTGATCGTCAACTCTACTTTTATGCTTTTGTTCTAAAACCTAATTTTGGAATTTCATCGAAGGATACATATGATGATTTACTTTCTATTGAAAACAGTAAATCCATTGATGAGTGTGTAGAAGCGTTAAAAGAAAATGAATATAATCGATTAATTGATAACATGCATAATGATTATGAAAGTAGAGCAATCGAAAAATACCCTAAACTGAAAGATTACATTGAAGAATTGGAAGCTTTTGGTTTTGATAAAGTGATGATTAGTGCAACAGGGTCAAGTGTTTATGGGTTAACGTTAAGTGATGACTTAGCAGATCAAGCAGTACAGCACTATTTTGACAAAGTTCCTTTTGTTAAAAAGAGCAGAATGTTTGGGTGAAGGCTTTTTTTATGTCACGCAATCCTATACAATAATGACAGGAGGGATTTATGAGATCTTCAATTATTTTAGCTGCGGGTAAAGGTACTCGCATGATATCAGATAAGAACAAAGTCATGCATGAGTTATTGGGTAAACCAATGATTGAGCATGTTGTGGATAACTTAGAGAAATGCAACATTGATTTTCAAGTAGTTGTCGTAGGGCATGATGCAGAGCGCATTCAATCGCATTTAGGTGATCGTGTACTCTATGCTTCTCAACACGAGCAATTAGGAACAGGCCATGCTGTTAAACAAGCTCAGATTGCAAAAGGTAACAAAGGATCAACACTTATTATGTATGGTGATATCCCTTTAGTACAACCAGAGACAATAAACGAAATATTCAAAGCTAACAAAGACCATGATTTAACAGTAGCGACAACAATCTTAGATGATCCGGCAATGTATGGTCGTATTGTTAAAGATGAGCATGGGAAATTTCAGAAAATTGTTGAGTTTAAAGATACAAATGACATGCAAAAAGATATTAAAGAAATTAACACAGGAATATACTGCATTGACAACGAATTATTATTTAAACATTTAGAAGATATTTCTAACAACAATGCACAAAAAGAATATTATTTAACTGATTTGGTTGAAATATTTAATAAAAATAACTATAAAGTTAACACAGTTGTAATTGAAGATAGCTTTGAAGTGATGGGGATTAATGATCGTAAACAACTAGTAGAAGCAAACAAGTGGTTACAAGCAAAAGTTAATGACTATTGGTTAAACAATGGAGTTACCATTATTGAACCATTAACTACATACATTGATGTGGATGTACAAATAGGTATGGATAGTGTTATTTATCCAAATGTGTACTTACAAAAATCGACCAAAATTGGTAAAGGATGCACTATTTACCCAAATTGCTTAATTTGCAATTCTGAAATATTTGATAATACAACCATAGACTCAAGTCGTATTACAGATAGCATTGTTAAAGAAAATTGTAAAATTGGTCCTTTTGCTCATTTGAGAAATGCAACCGTAGTTCATGAAAAATCAAGAATTGGGAATTTTGTAGAAATGAAAAATTCAATCATTGGTGAAAATGGTCGATGTGCGCACCTAACTTATGTTGGAGATGCAGAAGTAGGAAAAGATGTGAACTTTGGTTGTGGTGTTGTAACGGTAAATTATGACGGTAAAAACAAATATAAAACAATCATTGAAGAGGGTGCATTTATTGGTAGTAATGTTAATTTGATTGCGCCTGTTAAGGTGGGGAAAAACGCTGTAGTGGCAGCAGGTACAACCATTAACAAAGATGTAGACGAGGGAGATATGGCCATTGGTCGTGTTCGTCAAGAAAACAAACAGGGCTATGGCCAAAAATATAAAAACAAATAGGTAGGAGAGATAAACGTGGTAGATAACATCATTGTGTTTGCATTGACATCAAGTATTGATTTAACAGAGGAGATTTGTTCATATTTAGGATTAACTAGAGGAAAGATTGCTGTAAGGCATTTTGCAGATGGTGAAATTATTGTTGAGCCAGAAGAATCAGTGCGTGGTAAAAAGGTATTTTTAATTCAATCTACCTGTAATCCTGTATCAGAAAGATACATGGAAATATTAGTAGCATTGGATGCTTTTAAGCGTGCTTCTGCAGGGGAAGTGACAGTAGTTATGCCATATTTTGGATATGCACGTCAAGATCGTAAATCACGAGCAAGGCAACCAATTACCGCTAAGTTAATGGCTGATTTGTTGCAAGTTGCTGGGGCAGATCGAATTGTGACATTAGATTTGCATGCACCACAAATTCAAGGGTTTTTCAACATACCAATCGATGATTTAACAGCAGTTTCTATGATTGGGCAATATTTTAGAGCGAAACACTTTGATGAAGAAGTTGTTGTGGTCTCACCAGATCATGGTGGTGCGACACGTGCAAGAAAACTATCCGATTCAATTCCTGATTCTACAATAGCTATTATTGATAAGCGAAGAACAAAACCAAATGTATCAGAGTCATTAAATATTATTGGTGATGTTGAAGGGAAAATATGTATTGTTGTTGATGATATCATTGATACTGGTGGTTCGATGATTGGTGGTGTGGAACTATTGTATAATAAAGGTGCTAAAGAAGTGTATTGTGCAGTATCTCATGGGATATTGTCTAAAGATGCAGTTGAAAGAATACATAATTCAAAAGTAAAAGAAGTTGTCATAACAAACTCCATTACACTTCCACCTGAAAAAAGAAAAGAGCCAAAAATCAAGCAAATTTCGATTGGCTTTATGCTAGCGAAAACCATTGAAGCAATTTATGATCATAAACCAGTTAGTGAGTTGTACAACTTATTTAGTGATTAAACAAACACCATACACAGATGTGTATGGTGTTTTAAATTGCAATATAAGTTTGTAGCTCAGTGCTATAAATGAATGCTTCAACTTCCTTATCTTTAAAAATATGTTGGATTGTAAACACATAGTTTTTCAATTGATCAGAGTGTCTTGTAATCAATGCTTCTGATGAAGTAACTTTATCACTTTTAAAATCAATTATAATATTTTTCAATGGTGTCATAATAAGTAAGTCAATATAACCTTGTTGGTACTGTTTGTTTATCGTAAAAATAATCGGGTACTCACTAAACATAGGATGTTCTTTTAATGCTTTTGTTAATGGATCATTAACCCAAGAGAGTATTTGCTGTTTCATCATGGTGTCTAAATCTAAATGTTCTAAGACTGATATGTCAAAGGAGTGAGTAATAAGCTGTGATAAAGCATCATGGATTAGAGAACCACGTTCACTTTGTTTTAGTGTATTATAAAACTGAAGTGAAGGTTTAAAAGCAATAAGCTTTTTATCTTCTTTTTTATGTTTCTTTTCAAGCAAGATAGGAGAGTCCTTAATAAGAGGCTTTAATGATTTTATCTCAGTTACAGAAAGCGTTGGAGAAACAACATTCATTTTTAAAAAGCTTTCATTGGACTGTTTAAATAGACTGCTTAACCAATATCCATTTCCCTTTTTCTTGTAAATCATGTATTGATCAATTGGGTCAGTGCTTGATTCAGTGCTTTTAAGAGCTACACAAATCATTTTTGTTTCTGCACGTGTCAGTCCAACATACAACAATCGAATTTGCTCTTGTAGTTCAGCTTTGACACTATTAAATTCGATTGCTTGACGCAATATATTTGTTCTTCTATATCGATGAGGTAAAAGAATGGAATATAATCCGATTCCTAAATCATTATCCACAATAATCTTGCTCGTTAAATCGTTAATTTTGTTGGAATTGTTTGTCCAAAAGAAGACGACTGGAAACTGTAATCCCTTTGATTGGTGAATGGTCATCACTTTAACAACATCTTCATCTTTACCAATTGCTAATGCTTCAGAGCTAACTTCATCTTGCAAATTATTAATGATGGAAAGGAAATAGGTAATAGAGTGTTTGTGTTGCTTATCGAGTGTGGCTGCTTTTTCTAATAAATAATCGCAGTTGATTTTTGCTTGTTCATCACAAGATAAGTGATAAAAATTATTAACATCGTATATCATTGACAGAATACTTGTTAAGTTCTTACCTTTACTATCCTTTTTTAATTGATGCAATAGTGCAGCTACTTCAGGATGCTCTTGTTTAATAAGCTCATAATAAGTTAAATGTTTAGTACGATTTATAATGGCTAAATTGGCAAGTTCATCAAAACTGTAATTGAAAAAAGGACTCGCTAAAAGACCCACAAAAGCAATATTATCGTCAGGGTTCTCTAATACACGAAGAAAAGTAAGTACATCTTGTATAGGTTGAGAATTAAAAAAGCCACTTTTTGTATCAATAAAATATGGAATACTGACTTCATCAAATACATCTTTTAAGAAAGCTTTTGTTTTATGTGTTTTAACAAGCACACAAATATCTTTAAAAGCATAACCTTCTTGTAAAAGCTGAGTTATCCGTTTTGCAATATGACGTGCTTTCAGTTGTCCTTCTTGTGTTGTTTCATCAAATTCAACATTAGACGATGCATGTTCATTGTTTTCACTATCTTCATGTTGTTCTTCTTGCTCGATATCAATGTCAATAATGTCGAGTTCAACAGGAATGTTTCTAGATAGTTGTCTTTCTAGTCCAATAGACACATGATCTTCTTGTGTGTATTGATCTTCAAAAGTAGGGATATTCATAAATGCATTAAAAGCAAAATTATTAAATTGTACGATATCTTGTGAAGAACGAAAGTTGTTAGGTAATACAAGGTTTATATTATTATCATTTTCATGTTGAATAAGATCACGCATTAGCTGTGGTTTAGCATTACGGAATCGATAAATGGATTGTTTGATATCTCCAACTCGAAAGACATTGTTTGTTCTACTGACCTTAGATATGATTTCATGTTGGATATCGTTTGTGTCTTGAAACTCATCAACAAGGACATCCACAAATCGATCTTGATAAACAGAAGATACATTAAACTGCGCATGATTTAATATCTCTAATGCATATTTTTCCATATCATCAAAATCCATAGTTTGATGTTTAACTTTAACTTGTTGAAACAGCTGTTGTGTTTGATCAGCTAATAAGAGCAATTGTTTAAACAAAGGTTGTTGTTGGTGTAAATCATTCATATAAGTTTCTTCACTATGAATATTTTCAACTTTTTTCTTTAACATTTTATTAAATGAATCCCTGAGTTTTGCATATGCATCATCATCTTTAATCGTAGGTGTTTTAATTGTAGCGATACATAAAAATGATTGTTGATAAGATGCAAAATCACGATTGTTTATAAAGGTTTCACAATTATTTAAAAGTTGGTTTACTTTATCCCAAGCATGTATGGAGTCTTCTAATATGAATGTGTAGTCTTTATGTATTTTAGCTACCACATTAAGCAGTTGATGAATAATTAGTAATTCACTTTCTGATATCAAGTTTACAATATTGCTTGGTAAATCAGTTATTTTCGATCTTTTATCACTAAGACGTATGATTTCTTCATCCCATAAGTAAGGATCTACTTTAGATGATCGAACATTCATAACTTCTTTAATCGCTGTTTTTAATGGCTCTAAATCGTGAACTTTATGACATAGATGATCTACTAAAAGAGAAAAAGATTCATTATTGTTCATTGTTGCTTGTTCAATAACTTCATCAAGGCAATGTTGAAGCATCGTAGTTTTAGTAGCTTCATCGAGTAAGTTAGTCACCATTTTTGGGTTTAAATTAAGTACATAACTAAAATCTTTGACGATAGAAAGACAAAATGAATGGATGGTGGAGATTGAAGCAGTTTCAATTAGCGATAATTGACGTTTTAAAAAGGCACTATTATCTTTTTCTAATTGCTCAGTAATTGCTTGTTGAAGCCGATGTTTCATTTCAAAAGCAGCAGCTTCAGTAAAGGTCAAAGCTAAAATACGAGTCACATCAACGTGATCTTTGGTTATTCTTTTAATAAGACGATCAATAAGCAGTTTTGTTTTTCCTGCTCCAGCAGAAGCACTAACAAGGATATTTTTATCGAGTGTGTTGATTGCAACTGAACTAATTTCTTTGTTTTTTTCAAGCATTCTTTTTATCTCCTTTTAGCGTATTTTCTACATCAAAATCAGGTAACTCACGATATTTGTCTTTAAACACACAAATTTGTTTAAAATCACAGTAGGTGCATGCATTTTTAACCGGATTTCGTAAAATATCTCCCTTTTCTAAGGTATCTACTAAATAAGAGTAAGCAGTTAGCAAAAACTCATGAACTTTTACTTTATCATAAAGACCATCTTTTCTTACTTTACCTGTGCTAGTCAGCTGTTTTACAAACATATCGCTATGATACATGCTAGCGTCTGCATCTAAAAACCATGAGTTTAGTTTGTGTTTGTTGTAAAAAAGTTTCAAATAATCATCTTTCGTAGTTATCTCAATTTTATTTCGATTGACTTTTTGACTGTATATATCGACAACCTCATTTAAAAACGAGAAATAGTGGACACTTGAAATCTTTTGAGTAAACAAGTTATCAGCAACAATTGCATAGGTTAATAGTTGCAATTGAAGTCCTGCTTTAACTTCTTTATAAGACAAGTTTTTTTCACTGCTTTTATAATCAAGTATACGAATAAAATCAGTTGTTTTGTCTATACGATCAATAAACCCTTTCAATATAACTTTATGTGTTTCATCAAGCTCCCATGATTGCTCAAATTGTAATTCTGCTTGGAAGAATTCAAAACTTGTATCTTTTTCAGCAGCAAGAAGTCGTTGTATGGCTAAGGATAGTTGAGCAAACAAACGTGTTTCAATAAATTGCCAATAAACAACTTGGGTAGGATAGATGATGTATAAATCTTTAAAGAATTCAGAAACCTTATGTTTTAGCTGTACTTCATTGTACTCATTAACCTTGTTTTTCTTTAAGTCTTCCACGAGGTTATGGGCAATAGTACCCATCAGCGCAACTAACGTTGGTTCAACGTCGTTGTTGGATAGTTTTAAACCAGATTTTAGAAAGTATCGATAATGACAATTAAAAAACACTTCAAAGGACGAAACACTTCCATAAACACTATCTTCTTTAAAAAAGAGATCTTTCGCAATGGCAGGTTTTAGCTTGTATGTTTTTTTAGGAACTTCTCCAAATTTGGAAATCTTCCACGGTGACTTTGGTATGTCTTGGATTAAATCAAAGGATTCTGATTGAATCTTTCCTTCAAAAGTAGATGTGGAGTAGGAAAATATGATAGAAGGTGCACATGTATAAATATAATCTAATTGCTTAATATGATGAGATAATCGCTCTTCTAAGGTAGGATAGTTAATTTTTTCTAAGTAGTTTTCGTCAATGATCCCAGTTTGTTTACTAAAGGCGGGAAAATGTTGTTGGTTTGCTCCAGCTACAATCACTTGATCATACCCACTCTGATAACCATTTTTTAAGTTAGTAATGTGTATGTTTTCATTTGCTTTTAAAGATGTGGGTTGAATTGAGAGTAGTAAGTACTCAAGTAAACTTCTTAGTTGATCTGTTTGAGTTGAGGTTTTAATGGTGTCTTCAATGATTTCCTTCATCTTAAAAAAGGTTTGTTGTTCAAGCTCATCAAAATCATTGATGTTTTTTGCAAGAACATTAAAAGCCATAACATAAGGACTTGATTCATTGTTATGAAGGTATTGCTCAATCGCTTGACGTTGAGTTTCAGCCATTATTTCTAATGAGATAAGCTGTTGTTGATCTCTTTTGTCGATGCTAGAAGTGAAAGAAGCGTTTTGATAATGAGTTAATGGTCTCATTAAATCATCCATCGTACATTTTCTTAAGTTGATGTATTGTATTAGTTCAGTTTGAGATTTTGAATCAAAAATCTTGCTTGCACATATCTCAAGTAATGATTCAATATCATTAGTAAGATAAAAATCCACCAACAATAAATAGTAATCAACAACAATGGAAGGACGAAAAGTAATGTCAATCGAATAAGAGAGTTGATAGCGACTTAAAAATGTAGTAAGCATCAAAGGTAGAGTAGCTTGCTCACAACATACAATGAGTGTTTTTTGGTTTGGGTGTTTGTATAAATGTTGTGTGATAGCTTCTGCTTCCTTACTAGTATTTAGTGCATAATGAGCTTTTTTGTTAGGGTTGAAAAAGGTAGGATAACTTTTATAAGTTGCTTTCTTTTTAATTAAAAATTGAGTTACTTGATGATCAAAAATAGACATATAAAACGGATATATCGAAATTTCTGAAGCATCTACAATATGTTTCTTTATTTTTGATAGTGTAATAGAGTGTTTAAATAAATCATAAATTAAGTAAACAATGTGCTTGATATCTTTTTCTTTTGGATTTGATTCAGGTAATGATTCAATTTCGATATCATATGAAATCATTTCTTTGACAAACAAAACTAGTTGTTTAACTATCTCTGGATAGTGCAAACTATCTTTTAATGTTAAAAAGGATGATCGATTGTTAAAAATGATGTCATATGCTTGTACAAACAAAGCAGTGTTATTGCTCTTATCACTTAGTTGCGATAAAAAGACATGAAAAGGTAGTAGTGAAACACCTGCTTTAGCTTTGTCTTGTTTCAATAAATCAGAAATTATTTGTGCATGGTTTGCATGTGGTGCTAAAATAGTGTGGACATTGTTCATTAAGGATACCTCATTACTACTATTATAACTAAATTAAGGAGACATGAATGCATAAATTGAAATCGATGGGTAAAACAGCACTGTTTGTTTCTTCATTTTTATGGGGAATGGGATATGTGGCCGTAGAATTGGCCTTGCAATCAGGATGGCATCCAGTTGCGATACTAGCTGTTACAGGATTAATTGGTGCAATGGTGTTGATTGTCTTTTCAAAAAAGAGAAATTTCTTTTATGATAAAGATCTTATGAAAGAAGGAATTATTGCAGGAGTATTCTTAAGTGCAGGGATGATACTACAAATTTTTGGTCAGTTAATGAGCACACCATCAAAAGCAGCGATCATTATTACCTCATATGTTATCTTTACACCTATTTTGTATAGTATTAAGCAAAGAAGACCATTAACTAGATTGGTTTTTGTCGCAAGCACACTAGCATTTATGGGAGTTGTCATTATTTCATATGATGGAGGCTTTTCATTTTTAATAGGAGATGTTATTCTTGTCTTAGGAGCACTAATGTTTGCTTTTCATTTTATTCAACTCGAAAAAAACGCAAAGTTTGACGATGCCATATCTTTATCGATTATTCAATTATTAACAATGAGCATATTAATGAGTTGTGTTTTACCATTTTTATCGTATAATTTCGCTTTTAATGGTTTTATATATGTTGCGTATTTAGGTGTAGTTAGTAGTGGTCTTGCGTTTTTTTTACAAAATTATGGTCAAAAGCTAGTGACATCCTCTAGTGCTTCAGTAATTATGACATTTGAAGCAATATTTGGTGTTGTTGCTTCGATACTTGTATTTCAGTCTGTTTTGTCTTTCAAGCTATTTATCGGAGCCTTTTTATTGCTTGGTTCGGTCTTTATGCTTGAGCTTATGCCGCATTCGCGTTATTTTAAAGGGAGAAGATACAAATCTCGCAAAGGGTGATAAACATGAGTATCTCAGCACTATTAAAAGAAGTTCAAGACAGTCGTAATGATTCACAGCAAAGTAGCTTTAATGGTTATTTAGAGGATTATTTATTTGAATTGGATAAAGAACATTATTTGTATGATAGCTTTTTAGAACTTGTAAAAGTGTATCCTGATCTTCGTGTGTTGGTAGATTTTCGCTTTAATATAAACAAAGATGTGATTGCAAACCAAATCATACGATATAAAGATGCTTTTAAAGTACCAAAAAGAGCTTGGGTCTGTGCATTTTTGTTGTATGGCAAAACCAATAACGATAGTGATTTTGCGATTGTTCTACAAGGAAACAAAAAAGAAGAGTACTATTTAGCAAAAGGTATTTATTATAGTCTGACCGAACAAAAAGGATTTCTTTCAGATTATAGAAACAACATATTAGCAGTAAGTGGAGAAGCGAATCAACTTACAACAAAGATTGTCCACCAAATTATTGAACAGGAGAAAACCATTGGTTCTATTCAGCGTGAAATTGACCAATCCATGTTTAATAACAATGATGATTTACTAAAACAAGTTCAATCACTTTCCGATACAATCAAAGAAAATATAAATCAAAACATTGCAGCCGCAAAAAATAAACAAGCACTTATATATGAGGCGATTGTTTCTTGGTTTTTACTAAAGAAAATGTTGTATGTTCAAACTATGGTAGACAAAGAGTTGCAAGCCAACTTAGATAACGACATAAAAAAAGTGAGACATAAAGCAAAAGAGAACGCTGACTCACTTGAATTTATCCCATTATCACAAATGTGGAGAATGTAGAAAAAGCGACGAAAGTTGCTTTTTTGTTAATTTCTACACTGTTGGCAGTAACCACTGATTTCCAGTTGGTGAGAAACAACTTCGAAATCATAATTTGAGTTAATATGACCTAAAAGAGCTTCCATTGGACAATAATCGATTGGTATCATTTTATGACAAGAAATGCACACTAGATAATGTTGGTGATGATGGTGAGCTAACTGTATAAGATGGCTATTTGTAATGCTACTGTATACTTTTTCCACAATATTGTGATTGCTCAACGCTTCTACTGTTCGATATATAGTAGATAAGTTGATACTAATACCATCTTTTTTTAGAGAATCATAAAGATCTTCAACTGAAAGAGGTTGCTTATGTTTTGATAACTCATCAATTACTTGCTCTCTTTGTTTGGAATATTTTAAGTTATGAGTACTTAATAAATTTTTTGCGCTATTTTTCATACATTATCCTTTCTTTAAAACCAATGAACTTAGTGAAGCTACAATAAACAACAAGGCGTTAATTAATACAATGGTTGCTCCCGTAGGGAAATCTAAGATGATAGAAATGAAGATACCAGAAAATACACTAAACAATGAAAATGCGACAGCTAATGCAATTGTTCTTTTAAATCCAGTTTGTAGCTTTAGTGCAATAACAGTTGGGAAAATGATGAAACTTGAGATTAACATTGTACCTACCACACGTATACCTAATACTATCGTTATAGAGGTTAAGACCGCAAGTATATAATTTGACTTCTTAACATTAACACCGGAAACCTTTGCAAAATCCACATCATAAGTAACGGCAAAAAGTTGATGATAATAATAAAGAACTGTAATCACAACGACAATAGATAATATTAATGAAAAATAAACATCCATCATAGAGAGAATTAATATACTTCCAAACAAGTAGCTAAATAGGTCTACATTAAATCCACTAGCTAAAGAAGAGATGAATACACCTAATGCTACAGATGTACTTGATACAAGCGCAATTGCTGCATCGCCACCAATTTTATTCTCTTCACTTAACTTTAAAATTAAAAAGGAAGATGCAATAACAATTGGTATCGAAACAATAAGTGGAGAAGTATTTAGTAGTAAGGCTAATGCAACTGTCGCAAAACTAACATGCGCTAATCCATCTCCAATCATGGAATATTTTCGAAGCACTAAAAATATTCCTAAAAAAGAACTACTAATAGCTATTAGAGATCCTACAATAAATGCTCGTTGTAGAAATGAATACGATAAAAGGTCAAGAATGTGTGTGATGTTCATGATCTGGCCTATGACACAAAGCAGTTACTGCTTGTGCTCCTAATTGTTCAATGAGTGCTTCTGAAGTACATATATCGCTAACTGAACCAAAATAAACAACTTCTTGGTCTAAGTACAAAATATTTTTAGCATAGTCGCTTACTGATTGTAAATCATGAGAGATAAGTACAATGCTTACGTTTTCGTGTGCGTGTAAATGATGAATGAGTGAATAAAAGTCTTCTCTAATTTTTGGATCTAGAGCTGATGTAGGTTCATCAAGAATGAGAATCTTTGGGTTTTTAACTAAGGCTCTAGCCATAAGCACACGTTGGTGTTGTCCACCTGATAGATGACCTATTTTTTTATTAAGTAAGTGTTTTATATCAAGAAGAATACTAATTTGGCGAATGGCTTTTTCATCATCTTTTGAATAACGAAATAAACTTTGATTTGCCAAACCAGTAGCTATAATCTCTTTGACAGTAGCAGGGAAGTGCTTGTCTTGTAAAAACGACGATTGAGGTAAGTAACCAATGTCTTTAATTGATAAGGAAGGATGATACTCAAAAGATCCTGAATCAATAGAGACAAGACCTAATAGAGCTTTCATTAATGTTGTTTTTCCTGAACCGTTTGGACCAACAATCGCTAAATAATCATTTTCTTTTACATGAAAATTAACATGTTTTAGTACTTCTAATCGTCCAAATGAGATAGAAACATCATGGGCTTGAATATACTTACTCATAAGACAACGCTTCTTCTATTTTATCTGCATTTTCAAACATAATGTCTAAATAAGTTATGTTAGCATCCATCTCTTGTTTTGTTATGTTATGTGCTCCATGTAATAGCATGGCGGTTGTGTTTGTCTGTTCAGCGATAACATTAGCAACCCTTGGTTCAATCAACTCTTCAAAAAAGATAACTTTAATGTTGTTTTCATTGACTGTGCTAATAAGTGAGGCAATAGCATTTGCAGTTGGTTCAGAGTCTGGTGAAAATCCCTTATAAGGTGATAGTATGTTCAAATTGAATCTGTTAGCTAAGTAACCAAAAGCGAAATGACCACCATATACGATCGTGTTATTTTCAGTGTTTGCAAATATTTCATCAAATCGTTCATTTAGTTCATCAAGTTGCGATAAATAATCATTCGCATTATTTTGATAGAAATCAGCATTTTCAGGATCAAGTTCTTTAAGTGCAGCAACAATGTTGTTTACCATGATTTTTGCGTTGAGTGGATCTAACCAAACATGTGGATCATAAAGATGATCGTGGTCGTCATCATCGTGATCGTCATCATCGTGATCGTCATGGTCGTGATCATCATCGAGGTGATGTTCATCATCACTATCAATAAGTTGAATGCCTTGAGAGCTTTCTAAAACGACAGGACCTTGCTCATCTACATTTTCAACAATTCTTTCGATCCATGGCTCCATTTCAGCGTTGGTGTAAACAAACAAATCAGCTTGTGTTATGGATATAATTTGAGATGGTGTTGGATCAAAAGCATGTGACTCTACCCCTGGAGGTAATAATAATGATACATTCACTTTATCTTGAGCAATGTTTCGTACAAAATCATATTGTGGGAACAATGATGTAATAACAGTAAGTTTTTCATCTGTATTATCAGCAGGATTGGTTGTGCAACCAGCTAATGAGATTAATCCTGCAAAAAGTATAATAAGAATTTTTTTCATGGGAATCTCCTTTATGTGCAAATAATATTATACACATTAAAAAGACAAATGCAAATGACTTGCACTTGCATTACTCGAGAAATGAAGATGCTTGGAAATTTGAAATAGCTCCTTTACTTAAATCTTCTAGTTTTTGTTCTACGTTGTTTATGGTGCCCATTATACATGTAAACAATACATCATGTTCTTGATACTGTGTTTGTACAATTGCTTCAATATGGTATAAATAAGCTTCAATTGCAGGAGAGATTTCAAAAGGAGCAATAAAGGAAATTTCATACTTAACTACTGGTTCAACAAATTGGGCAGCATTTAAAGCAGTAGTGACACTTTGGGTATACGCTTTGACTAAACCACCACGACCTAGCTTTACACCACCAAAATAGCGAACCACTATGGCTAAAATTCGATCTACATCTTGTTGTTCTAACACATGCAGCATTGGTTTTCCCGCAGTATGTTGTGGTTCATTATCATCATCAAAACGTAGAATATTGTTTTCTTTGATGACATAAGCAACACAGTGATGATTAGCTTTAGGGTGTTGTTTTTTAATGGATAAGCGATGTGAGGCTACATCTTCTTCATTATTAATGGAAAATAAATAACAAAAAAACTTCGATTTTTTTATTTCCAATAACACTTCTACAGGTTCTTTTAAATACTTCATATTCCTATTGTAGTAAAGAGTGTAACAAAAGAAAAGAATAAAAACAAAATACTGAAACATATTGTTTGACATTCAAAGTAAATCTACGTATAATGACACAGAACTCAGGAGGTATAAGCATGAGTAAAATTTGTATCGTTGCAGATTCATCAACAGGAATCTCACAATCACTAGCAAAAAAATTAAATATTACGTTAGCACCATTATCAATTATTATTGATGGTAAAGAATATCAAGACCAAGTTGAGATGAGTGCAGAGCAGTTGATTGAACAACTAAATAACAAGGCAGTTCCAACAACAGCACAACCAAATTTAGGTTTATTAGATAAAATGATGGAAGAGTTAAAAGCACAAGACTTTGATCATATCCTTGTTTTTTCTTTGACTTCACATTTATCAGGTACTTATCAAGCCTTTGTGTTAGCAGCAAACAATCATGACATCACAAACATTGATGTTGTTGATACAAAAACATTAGGTGGTCCAGTTAAAGATATTGTTATTAAAGCTGCTACCATGGTACAAGAGGGAGCACAAGTTCAGGATATACTTGATATGGCTAACAGTGTCACATCCATGACATTAAGCTTCTTGTATCCAAATACATTAGACCAGCTAAAACGTGGTGGACGTGTTTCTCCTGCAGTTGCAGCATTATCTTCACTATTGAAGATTAAACCATTGTTGATTTTAGAGAATGGTGGGACAACTATTGAAAAGTTTGCAACTGCTAGAATAGAAACAAAAATCTTTGATACTATGATCCAACAGATTGTAGAAAACTCAACAACCAATAATTTCAAAGTACATGTTCTTCATTGTGATGGTGTAGAAATTGCAGAAAATTTCGCGAAAGCACTAAAACAGAGAATTGAAAACATTGAAATTGAAATTGCTGAGCTTCCTGCAGTACTTGCAGCTCACGCAGGCATTAAAAGTATCGCTGTTCAAACATCACTAGTCTTATAAAAATGACCCACATTTTGTGTGGGTTTTATTTTGAAATCATGTATAATGAAATGTAGGAGGCTAAGAAAATGAAAGTTGCTGTAGTCACCGATAGTGGAAGTAATATTTATCATCAGCAAGTAAAAATGGATGGTTTATATGCATTGCCGTTACAAATAATTGATGGCGACCAAGTGTATTTAGAAGGGGAAACCATTACCATTGAAGATACTTATAATTTGATTGCTCAAGGGAAAATGCTAAAAACCTCACTTCCGCCAGTAGGTCGTATTGAAGAATTGTTTGAACAACTAAAAGAAGAAGGTGTTGAACTTATATTTGGAGTGATGATTAGTTCAGGGTTATCTTCAACGTTGTCAGCGATGCACACTGCTGCTGATCGTTTTGAAATCCCATTTGATTATATAGATTGTTTTGCAACAGCAAGCAATCAATTGCATTTGGCTGTTTCAGCGCGAAAATTATTTAATAAAAACACTCCTGTTGAAAAAGTCAAAGAACTATTAGAGAAATCAGTGGATGATAGTGTTACCTTTATCATTCCAGATGATTTAAAGCACTTAGCACGTGGAGGTAGAATTACTCCTATGGCTGCGAAGCTAGGAGGCTTTTTAAACATCAAACCAGTGTTGAAAGTAGCGAAAGATACTGGTGGAAAAAACGATGCCTTTGATAAGGTAAGAACAATGAAAAGAGCATATGAAGTAGTTATCAACTATTTTAAAGAACATAATGTTGATGAAAACTGCTTAATATGTGTAGCGCATGTTCAAAACAAAGAGCGTGGGCAACAACTGTATGAGTTAATGAAGGAAACGTTTCCAAAAACAGAAATTTTCTTAACAGATTTAATATCAACGGTTGGAGTACACACAGGGCTTAACTGTGTAGGACTACAATATATTCGAAAAGTTTCGGTCGATTAACCGAAGCTTTTTTGTTAGAAGACTTGAAAAAAAATAAAAAGTTAGTACAATAGTGTTAGCACTCAAGATATTATAGTGCTAAACACGAAGGAGGTATTATGGCAAGACCTAAGCAGTTTAAGGCAGAATCCAAACGATTGTTGGATTTAATGATCAATTCAATTTACACAAACAAAGAGATATTTTTACGAGAACTCGTATCTAATGCTTCTGATGCACTTGATAAGATTTATTTTTTATCGTTAGAAGATGATTCAGTGTCCATCGATAGAACGGCTTTACACATTCATATCGAAGTTGATAAAGAAAATCGAACCATTACAATTTCAGATAACGGTATTGGTATGAGTAGTAAAGAATTGGAAGATAATTTAGGTACTATCGCAAAAAGTGGTTCATTGGCTTTTAAAGAGGCGATTGAAGCTGGAAAAGATGATGTCGATATTATTGGCCAATTTGGTGTTGGTTTTTACTCAGCGTTTATGGTGAGTGATAAGATTGAAGTCCAAACAAAAAAAGTAAACGAAGAAGTTGCGTATCAATTTACTTCTAGTGGAGTAGATGGTTACACCATTACAGAAATAAAAAAAGACACACCAGGCACAACCATAGTATGTCATATTAAAGAAAACAACGAGGAAGAAGAGTACGATCAATTTTTAGAAGCGTATCAAATTCGCTCGTTAATTAAACAATACAGTGACTACATCCGATATCCAATCAAAATGAAAAAGGATGAAGAGGATGAACTTGAAGTACTCAACTCCATGATTCCTATTTGGAAACGAAGTAAAAATGATGTGAGTGAAGAAGACTACAATCAGTTTTATAAAGATAAGTTTATGGATTTTGAAGACCCTGCAAAAGTAATCCATATGCAAGTTGAAGGGAACTTATCGTTTTCATCGCTTTTATATATCCCAAAAAAGACACCATTTAACTTTTATACCAATGAATATGAAAAAGGATTGCAACTGTACAGCAAAGGTGTCTTTATCATGGATAAGGCTAAAGACTTAATTGGAGACCACTTTAGATTTGTAAGAGGGTTAGTCGATTCTCCTGATTTATCCTTAAATATTTCCCGGGAAATACTACAACATAACCGCCAACTTAAATCGATTGCTTCACGGTTAGAAAAGAAAATCAAAAATGAGCTATCTATTATGTTGATGAATGAACGTGAAGCATATGAAGAATTTTGGAAAAACTTTGGTTTACAAATAAAATATGGAATTTACCAAGGTTTTGGTCAACATAAAGAATTGTTACAAGATTTAGTGTTGTTTGTATCATCAAAAAATAAAAAGTACGTGACGCTTCAAGAGTATGTGACCAACATGCCTGAAGATCAAAAAGATATCTATTTTGTTTCAGCAGACTCAATTGAAAAGTGTGAAGCTATTCCACAAAGTGAGCGAGTAAAAGAAAAAGGCTACGAAATTTTATACTTAACGGATGATGTGGATGAGTTTGTGCTTCAAATTATGCAAAACTATAAAGACAAAGCGTTTAAATCTATTACTCAAGGAGATTTGGATTTAATGAGTGATGAAGAAAAAGAAGTTGTCAAACAAAAAGAAGAGACAAGTAAAGATGTGTTTGAAGCAATTAAAGAAGAACTAAAGGATGTTATAAGTGAAGTACGTTTATCTAAACGATTAAAAAATCATCCAGTATGTTTAGTAAGTGATGAAGGGCTATCATTTGAGATGGAAAAAGTATTGTCACAAATGCCAGATGCACAAGAATCATTAAAAGCAAAAAGAATTTTGGAATTAAATCCAGAACATCCACTATTAGACACATTAGTAAATGTCGCAAAAAATGATCCTAACAAAATTAAAGAAGCAGCTTGGATTCTTTATGATCAAGCTTGTCTAATGGAAGGGTTACCTATAGAAGATCCAGTTGGATTTTCAAAAAAACTTTCTAACTTAATGATTGAAGCATATAAAAAATAGAGGTATATTCAATGAACGTGTATGATTTTGATAAGACAATATATGATGGAGATAGTTCAATCCATTTCTTTGTGTACAACTTAAAACGACAGCCATCGCTAGTAAAGTATTTTCCAAGACAATTTGCTGCAATGATTAAGTACAAAGCTAAGAAAATATCAAAGACTGAAATGAAGACAATTATATATACGTATTTTCAATCTATTGAAGACATGGATAAACGTGTTGGTGATTTTTGGAAAAAACACAAAAAAAATCTGAAACTTTGGTATTTATCACAGCGCAATCACGATGATGTGATTATTTCTGCATCACCAACATTTTTATTGCAACCAATTTGTGATGAGTTGCAAGTTCATCTTATTGCATCAAATGTAGATAAAAAAACTGGAGAGAACCTAACAGAAAACTGCTATGGTGAGGAAAAACCAATTAGGTTTAAGGAGCAATTTGACGTCAATCAAATCGACACGTTTTATTCGGATTCGTATAGTGATGATCCAATGGCTAAACTTGCAAAAAAGGCAATTTTAGTAAAAAGAGATAAATTATACCCTTGGTAAAAGGGAAACACACCTTATTGTCGTAAGATAGATAGGGTGTTTTTTTATGGTTTGTGAATATTGTAAAAATGAGAACAGGCATGCCTTCTTTACATTAAACAATAATATAATTTGTCGTGTGTGTTTGTCGTATGTATCATTAATGCAAAACAATGGTACAAGCAATGAAATTCAATATGATGAGATAGACTACAAACTATCATTTTCACTGACCGACAAACAAAAAGAAGCAAGTAAAAACATTGCAATACTATGTAAAGAAAGTGATGTATTAGTGGAAGCTGTATGCGGTGCTGGTAAGAGTGAGTTAGTGTTGGAAAGCATTATGCATGCACTAAAGCAAAACAAGAAGGTTGTTTGGGCAATACCACGCAGACAGGTTGTATTACAGCTGGTTGATCGCTTAACTGATGTTTTTAAAAACATGGATGTTATCGCAGTATGTGAAGGACACACAAAAAGAGTGCATGCACCTTTAGTTATTTGTACTACTCATCAATTGTATCGTTATCATAAGCAAATTGATTTACTCATTTTGGATGAACCGGATGCATTTCCATATAAAAACAACAAGCTTCTAGAAACTTTTGTCTTAAATGCAGTAGTAGGTCACATTATTTATCTAACAGCAACCCCTAGTAAACAACATAGAACGTGGTTAAAACAAGGAAAACTAAAACATGTCACATTGTATGAAAGACCATTTAAAAATCCCCTAGTTGTCCCAAAAGTAATTTGTCATTATAAGTTGGTCTTAATAATACAGTTGATGAAGTTGCTTAAAACAAAAAGACACCAAACTATGATATTTGTTCCAAGTATTAAATTAGCGACAATCTTCTCAACATTGTTTAAGATAGAAATGATAACATCAAAAACAAAAGATAAAGACGAAATAATTCACCGATTTACTAATGAAGAGTTTCAGTTTCTATGTTGCACAACAATCTTAGAACGAGGTGTAACTTTTAAAAATGTGCATGTTATTGTCTTTCTAGCAAACCACATAGTTTTTGATGCAGCTTCACTTATTCAAATAAGTGGTCGTGTTGGTCGTCATAAAGACTTTCCAACTGGAGAATGCATTTTTTTATGTGATGAAAAATCAAAGGAGGTTGAAACATGCATATCTTTGATCTTAAAAGCCAATCACTCTGTTTATGGTGTGTAAAGCCAAAATATCATGATTCAGGAATTTTTGATTTGTTTGTTCATCATCCTTATTTATGTCATCAATGCCAAAAACTCATTAAACAACCAATAAAGTTTAAATTAGAAAATCTACAATGCAAAGCAATTGTGGAGTATTCACTTGATATTGAACGATTGATTTATCGATTTAAAGAAGATAAAGACACACCAATGGCTCCTGCATTTTACTATTCAATGAAAAAGACCTTAAAGAAGCACAACGATTGGGTGTTTGTTGTAATGCCATCTTCAAAAAGCAAAACAACACAACGGGGGTTTCTACCTTTAGAACTAATGTTGAAACCTTACACTTCGAATATTTCTTATGCCCTTAAAAAAACAAGTGATATCAAACAAGCAAAGCAAAGTAAAAACAAAAGGAAAAACATTCATCATGATATTGTGTGTGAAAACATTGATCAGTTTAAGGATAAAAGGGTTGTTTTAATTGATGATGTAGCTACAACAGGTTCAACACTTCTCAGTGCGTATCATTTATTAAACCCTTATGCAAAAGAAATAAAGGCAATTGTTTTTGCTGTTCATCCACTACTTGTATTTAGTATCAGATAGCTATGATATAATAATGCAAAAGGGAGGTACATCATGGCATATAAAGACCCTAACAATAATTGGACTCGATCGAAAGATGGTGCTGTACTTGGTGGTGTTTGTTCTGGAATTTCGGAAAAAGTAAAAATTGATGTTACTATTTTACGATTATTATTTGTCGGAGCGTTTATATTTTACGGCACTGGATTAGGATTGTATTTGATTTTATGGATTGTCTTACCTGAGAAAGGGAATAAATAATGCAAGTCCTATTGGGAACATACACAAAAAAAGATAGCAAAGGTATTTACTCTCTAGAACTTGATGAGTCTAAAAAAGAGTGCATTGAGTATGTTCATTATTTAAAGGTAAAAAACCCAACGTATCTTTGTGGGCATGGTGCGAATATTTTTAGTGTGTGCATTAATAATGACAAAGGTGGAGTTGCTTACTTTAAAAATGGTGTATTGATGCAAGAGATTTTAAATCAAAAAGTAGCGCCATGTTATGTGAGTTATGATCAACATCATCACTTGCTTTTTAGTGCGAATTATCATCAAGGAATGGTGAATAGTTATAAGTTTGTTAATGATCAATTAATTGCTCATCAAAAAATTGTGTATCCAGAAGGCTCAAAAGCCCATTATATTAAATCTATTAAAGATCTAAACACCACGTTTGTGTGTGATTTAGGATTAGACAAAGTATATGCATACACCTTAGATGAAGATAGTAAGCTTGTGCACAAACAAACACTTGATTTTGACCATGGTAGTGGACCTCGTCATATTATTAATCATCCAAGCAAATCAACTGTGTATGTATTAAGTGAACTGAGCTACGAAATCTTTATTGTGGACTATAACAAAGAATATAAAATTTTGTCAAAAGTGAGTGCAAACCCGACAAAAGAAACGACTAATCAACATGGTGCTGCAATCCGCATAAGCAAAGATGGTAAGTTCTTATACACATCCAATCGTACAGACAATAGTTTGAGTGTGTTTAAAATTAACACAGACAGTACATTAGAGTTTGTTCAACACGTTTTAGTGCATGGAAAGCATCCACGAGACTTTGATTTAAGTCCCGACCAAAAATTTGTGCTTGTCGCAAATTTAGAAAGTGACAATTGTACACTGTTTGAAAGAGATGAATATAGTGGTAAGTTAACACTACTACAAAAAGATATTTACGCTAATGAACCAGTGTGTGTGTTATTTAGATAATGGATCTCATAAAAAAAACAAAGTTATTGTTAGCTTTGATTGTGGTTATTGTTGTTGGTTATGTTGTGTACAACCAACTGTTTTACGAGCCTTCACAAGGGCCGATTATTGAACAACCAACAAATGGAGATCATGACAATGATAATCCTAATGAGGAAGAACCACCACTTAATGATGGTGATTCTTTTGATGGATTGCTTGTTCGTTGGATTCCTTACATTGATCAAACTAATCATGTAAAACAAGTTAATGAAGCTAGTCAAGCATTAAATAACCCAACTTCTTTATATGATTGGGAAAATAAGGTTTTACCAGTGTATAAAAAGAAAGAATATACCTTTGAGCAAATGACTGACTTTTCTCAATCGCTTTTTGTAAAACTTGATGGTGAATCAGAAGAAATTGATTGTTCTACTCTTGATCAAGATGGATGGCGTTTAATTCTTTGCGAATTTGATCAAGGTTATCTTGAGGTAGTACAAGATGGTTCGTATTATATTATTTTGTTGGATGAACAGTTAATTGAAATTGAAGAGCTTAATTTAGAAACAGTAAAAAGTGCAGTTGAAACATCTTGGATATCATCCATGATACCTTGGGAAGACTATGAGTATGTCATAGAGATGGTTCACTACGATACTTTAAATAAGGAGATACTTGATATTTCCATTGTAGAATCAACGGATAGTCCTTACAGAGAAAAAATATCGATTACTTTTTCAAGTGATTACAATAGCATAGTGGGTATCTCGAAATCCCCCGAAAGAGGAGATGTTTTGATGGAGACTCCAATAAAGGAAATTACTGATATTAATCAAGAAATTGTTAAAAACAATTATTATTCTGTAATAGTTAATGAATCAAATCTCAATGAAGTAGAAATACTTGGTTATGAACTTCTCTATGATACAACACTATTTCAAAATGCATTAGTTCCAACAATTCATGTTATTACTACATCGACAATGGATAGTTATGTAAATTGTTTTGATAATGACTTTGATGAGGATAAGCTAGTTGTTCATCCATTAAAGATCATTGCAGTAGAATCAGATAATATCCGGTTTGAGTAAGACGCAAATGCTTTGAAATTGCCATGTAACTCTGATAAAATGGTGTAGTTAAGTAACTTAACTATGTGGAGGGTGTATGGAGAACAAATTCAACGAGTTTATGCGAGCGTTTAATAAGCTTGATAAAGAGCAAAGCGTGTCTCTTGTTTTTAACTGGTTGTCTAATCAAGAGATAACAATTAAAGCACTTTATGAAGAAATACTAGTAAAAGCATTAGCCAATTTAACAGATATTGAATCAAATCCACAACATAAAATATGGTTTGAACATGTACAATCATCTATTGTGCGTACAATTATTGAAATGGCGCATCCTTTTGTGCTAGAGAATAAACAACCTTCATTATCAAAAAAAGCAGCGGTTATATGTCCCGATAATGAGCAACATGAATTAGGTGCAAGAATGATTAACGATTATTTAACACTTGCAGGTGTTCAATCATATTTTGTTGGTCGAGACACTCCAAGAAACGAGTTTGTAAAAATGATTCAAGAGCTTCAACTGGATATTGTGGCAATAAGTGTAACGAATTATTACAATGTGTCTGAAGTAATTAAAACAATTGAAAAAATAATCGAAAGCAAACATGAAGTAACCATTTTATTAGGTGGCCGAGCAATCGCAAACAATCCACATATTTTTGAACAATATAAAAATGTCATACTTTTAAAAAGCAGTGAAGCACTGTTTGATTGGTTAAAAACGGTGCAATCATGAAATTGGCTTTTTCAATAGCGAAAAGGTTTTTAACCTACAGCAAAGGACAAAGTATACTTATTATGCTTGGTATTGCAATTGGTGTATCTGTGCAGATATTTATTGGGTTGTTAATTTCTGGCTTACAAGATGACTTAATAAACACAACAGTAGGTAGTTCGCCACACATTACGATACTTGCAAATACTGAGGATGATACTTTTAGTTATTCAAGTGAGATCGAAAGCACATTAGAAGCAATTGAAGAAGTAACTAATCTAGGTGTTTTTGCTGATCGCCCTGCTTTTGTTGTACAAGATGATAAAAATGCATCGATTGTAGTGCGTGGATTTGCGAAAGATGCACCAGATATTTATAGTGTTGAACAGCGATTAATTAATGGTAGATTACCAAATGAATCCAATGAAATTGTGTTAGGTGTATCATTAGCTGAAGAGTTTAATGTTAATGTAAATCAAAGTGTAAAAATTCAAACGGTAACCAATAAAATAGAGTCATTTAAAGTTGTTGGGATTTTTGATTTGGGTGTTTCTTCACTAAATAGCAGTTGGACATTCACAACATTAGCAAATTCACAACAACTCTTTGATTTAGGCAATAATATTACTAGTATTGAACTTCAAATTGCTGATGTGTTTTTAGCAGATAGTATCGCTGATACCCTTGATTTTGGCAATGATGTAATTGTAGAAAACTGGAAAGAGAAAAATGCAGATTTATTAAGTGGGCTTAATGGTCAGAGTGTATCAAGCATTATGATTCAAGTGTTTGTATTAATTGCTGTTGTCCTAGGTATTGCGTCTGTACTAGCAATTACGGTACTTCAAAAATCTCGACAAATAGGAATACTAAAAGCAATGGGTATTCAAGATAAACAAGCAAGTTTTATTTTCTTGTTCCAAGGGTTACTTTTAGGGGTGTTTGGTGCCATTATTGGAGTTGTGTTAGGTATTGCACTTATCTTGATGTTTACAACCTTCGCAACCAATCCTGATGGTAGTGCTTTAATTCCAATTCAATATGATCTTGGATTTATTGTGTTCTCAGCGTCTGTTGCGATTGTTTCTGCACTACTAGCATCATTAATTCCTGCACGAAAATCAAGCAAATTAAGTCCGATAGAGGTGATTCGTAATGGCTAATATTTTACAATTAAAAGACATTAAAAAAGTGTATGGTACTAAGATTAAAACTGAAGTATTAACTCATTTTAACTTAGAAGTAGAAGAAGGCACTTTCAATAGTATTATTGGACAATCAGGTAGTGGGAAAAGTACACTGCTAAATATTATTGGGACACTAGATAACCCAACAGAAGGTGATGTAATCATTAATGGTACATCGACGAAAAACTTAAGCAAAAAAGAACTTGCATCATTGCGTAATCAAACATTAGGGTTTATATTTCAGTTTCACTATTTACTGCCAGAATTTACAGTAATGGAGAATATACTTATTCCTTATAAGATTCAAAACAAAACAGTGAGTAAAGAAATTAAAGACAAAGCAAATGAACTCATTGAATTAGTCGGTTTGACAAAAGTTAAAGACAACTTAGCGACCAATCTTTCAGGTGGCCAACAACAGCGTACAGCAATTGCTCGTTCATTGATTAATCAACCAAAAATAATCTTGGCTGATGAACCAACAGGAAACTTAGATTCAGACACAACCGATCAAATTTATGATTTAATGAGAAGCATCAATAAAAAATACAACACTACCTTTTTAATTATTACTCATGATCAATCGGTAGCGGAAAGAACAGATAGAATCATTGAAATAAAAGACGGCAAAATTGTTATGGATGTTAAAAAAGAAGCGTAACATGCATAAAACACGATTTTTTATATAAACCAATTTAATCACGAAATTAAAAGGTGAAAGAGTTGGTTTTTTATTTGATTTGTATCACAGGTTGTGTTATTAGTATAATAATAAACAAAGCATAGTAAGAGGTGATTATTATTAAAGCAGTTCAAGTAACCGGATATGGAGATCTTGATAAACTAGAAATCGTAAATATTCCTATTCCAAAACCAAAAGAAAATGAAGTGCTCATACAAGTAAAAGCTTGCGCTATAAACAACACAGAGATTTGGATGAGAGAAGGGGCTTATGGTAATGACTCAAAATCAGGATGGCGTAAAGAAGGTGTGCAATTTCCAAGAACACCAGGATCAGATATTGCAGGTGTTGTAGTACAAGTTGGAGATCAAGTATCATCATCGATGATAGGTAAGAGTGTGGTAGTTTTTCCTTTTACTTCAAGTGGAGAAGAAGGAGTTGAAAATATATCAGAAGACATGTCTTTTATCGGTTCAGAATACGATGGAGGATACGCTGAATATGTAGTTTGGCCAGCTGATCTTTGTTTTGATATGCCGCTAGTAGATTTTAAAGAAAGTGCTGTCTTTTCAGTAAGTGGATTAACCGCATGGCATATGGCAGAACAAGTAAAGATAAAGCCAAATGAAACTGTAATGGTTACTGGGGCTAATGGTGGTGTAGGATCATTTAATGTTCAAATAGCTGCAAATGTATTTAAAGCAAAAGTTATTGCCATTGTTGGCGATTTATCTTTAAAAGAACAGTTAATTGCATTAGGTGCAACCCATGTTTTGTCCTATAAATCGAAAAACTTAGAAGAAGAAATTCTTGATATAAACAATGGTCCTGTTGATTCAGTATTGGATGTTGTTGGAGATGCACTATTTGAAACATCACTAAAAGTATTAAAAAATGGTGGAAAGTTTTGTATTTCTGGTTCTGCAGGAGGACAAAAGAGTGAGCTTGATTTTAAGTTATTGTATTTAAAACACCTTAGGTTGTATGGATCAGTGTTAGGAACAAAACAGGATTATCAAAACATGTTGAAAGCTATTTCAAATAAGCAAATTAAAGCGGTTATTGATTGTACATTTCCACTAGAACAAGCAAGACAAGCTCAAAGCTATTTTAAAAAATCTGGAAAATTAGGAAAAGTTGTATTAATACCATAAATTTCGAAATGTATTGAGGTAGAAGTTTACTACTAAAGGATGAGAAGTATAAACTTACTTTATTTATTTGTTGTAATGAGAATATGATATAATAGTAAAGTTAAGTAAAGAGGGATAAATTATGTCACTTATTTTAGATTTAATGAAAGAATATTTAAGTTATATTATGTTAGCTGTTTATGCATCATTAGCTGGATTTGCTTACTTTTTTGTTATTTACTTTGCAAAAAAAACCATCAAGCAATTTAAGAATGTACGCTATCTTTATGCATCAGGGATTTTAGTGGCAGTCAATGTGTTTTTTATCATTGTAGCCATCCAACAATACAATCAAGGTATGCTAATATTTTTTGAAAGTTTAGCTCATTTTGCGTTAAGTTTAATTCCTACCATCATTTACATGACATTAGCGATTGCAGTGACTGCGAATAAAAATAGACCACTAAAAGTAAAACGAATTGAAAATAAAACGATTGTAAATCAAAGTAAAGAAAGTCCGAAGTAGGGCTTTTTTTAATTCAACTATTTTGTGACTACAATCACAAAAAACAAAGATCAAGATGCATAAGTTTGTGAAATGATTAGTAATCATTGACATTGTGACTGTGCTTGATTACGCTTAAAGTGGACAGGAAAATAAATCATGAGAACATTGAACGATGCAAAGATAAAAGAAGTTTGCAAGGTTGTGGGATTAGGAAAAAAAAGCCTTATTCGCAAACGAATTATTGATATGGGAGTTACTATTGGAACTGAAATCAAAGTTATAAAACAAGCGCCTCTTGGAGATCCAATTGAGGTTGTTTTGCGTGGATATCATCTAACCCTTAGAAAGAATGAAGCAAAAGAAATTTATATTGAGGATAATGTAGAATGAACATTGCATTAGTTGGAAATCCTAATAGCGGTAAAACAACGCTTTTTAATGAACTTACAGGATCTAATCAAAGTGTTGGTAATTGGCCAGGTGTCACCGTTGAGAAGAAAGTAGGAAAAGCAAAGTTTAATCAAAAAACATACCAAATCATTGATTTACCGGGTATCTATTCCTTATCTACTATGTCTGTGGATGAAGTCATTACAAGAGAGTATGTTGAAAAAGGTGACGTCGATGTGATTATTAACATAGTGGATGCATCCAATCTTGAACGCAACTTATTTTTAACGATGCAGTTGTTAGAAATACAACGACCAATGATTATTGCCTTAAACATGATGGATGTTCTTGATCAAAAAGGGGTAAAAGTCGATATAGACATGTTATCCAAGTTTTTACATGTACCTATTGTGCCTATCGTCGCAAGTAAATCAAAAGGAATTAAAGAATGTTTACAGGCTGCTGTACTTCAAGCTAATCATAAACCAGAGTTGATTGATTTTTATAGTGATAAAACAAAAGGACTTATTGAAAGAATTCAATCATCTTTAACAACTGAAACATCTTGTACATATGCAAGCGCAATTCGTTTTATTGAAGAAGGTCCAGAAGTTGCGATTGGTTGCAATGTCGAAGTTGTAAAGATTGCTGAATTAAATGAGTGGGTCGAACAACAATTTAATAACGCTACTTTAGATCGAGACATGCTCATAGCCGATGAAAAATACAACTACATTACGAGCATTTTAAAAGGTGCACTTATTAAAACAAAAGAGGAAACAGAAACGATTTCAGATAAAATTGATAAAGTATTAACCCATAAGATTTTTGCAATTCCAATTTTCTTAACAGTTATGTATTTAGTCTTCTTTATGGCTTTTGGTCCTGTAGGTGGATTTATAAAAGAATACTTTGAAGCGGGTATTGAATGGATCATTCTTCAAATTGCCAACGGGTTAATTTGGATGGATGTATCAGAGGTTGTCTTTAGTTTAGTTGTCGATGGTATGTTAGGTGGAGTTGGTGCTGTGCTTAGCTTTTTACCAGAAATCAGTATTTTGTTTTTAATGTTATCACTATTAGAAAACTCAGGGTATATGGCTCGTGCAGCGTTTATTATGGATCGTATGTTTAGGCGATTTGGTTTGTCTGGTCGTTCCTTTATTCCGATGTTAATGGGATTTGGTTGTTCAGTGCCTGCTTTAATGGCAACTAGAACATTGGAAAACGAAAAAGAACGGCGATTAACCATGTTTATCATTCCGTTTATGTCTTGTGGAGCAAAATTTCCAGTGTATGCAATATTTGCAGCAGCATTCTTTAGTAATAATCAAGCAAACGTTGTTTTCTCAATCTATGTTATTGGAATTGTCATTGCCATCTTATCAGGCATTATACTTAAGAAGTTTATAAATAAAGGCAAAGTTACTAACTTTATAATGGAACTACCTCAGTATCGTTTACCAACTATTAAGAATCTATTTATTCATACATGGGAACGCGTAAAAGGCTTTGTCATTAATGCTGGTACTGTAATTTTGTTAGCAATGATTGTCATTTGGGTGTTACAATCGTTTAACTTCCAATTGCAACTAGTTGAAGATAGTGGCGATAGTATATTTGGTGTAATTGGTCAATCCATTGCCTTTATTTTTGCGCCACTTGGGTTTGGTGAATGGCGTGCTGCAATGAGCTTAATTGTTGGATTTGTAGCTAAAGAAGCTGTTGTAGGGACTTTAGGTGTGTTATATGGTGTTGGTGAAGGTGTATTAGAGTCGCCTGAATTATTAGCACAACCATTAAGAAATGTATTTACTCCTTTATCTGCCTATTCCTTTATGATCTTTACCTTGTTATACTTACCTTGTGTAGCTGCCTTTGCGGCTATGAAGCGCGAAATGAATTCATGGAAGTGGACATTTCTTGCGGTAGGATATCAAACAGGTGTTGCGTGGCTTGTCGCTTTTATCGTGTATCAAGTCGGATCATTAATTGTGGGGTAATAAAATGGGAGATATTATCGTAGTAAGTATTGTAGTCTTAATTGTTGCAGCAATTGTATTTTATTTATTTAAAGACCATAAAAAAGGTGTTTCAGCCGCATGTAAATCATGCTCATTGCCAAAATCTGCAAAAGAACTTGAAAAAATGCCTTCGTGGGTTAATGAGTACAAAGGTAAGTCATGAGAAGAGTGATTGATTTACATCATATGACGCTTAGTGAAGCACAACAGGAACTAAAAGTGTTTATGGATACCTTAGATAAAAGTGTTTTTGAAGTGGTTGTTATTCATGGATTTCATAAAGGTACAACGCTAAAAAACTTTGTTTTAAAATTTAAACACCCAAAAATAAAAAGAAAGATTAAAACAATGAACAAAGGGGAAACAATCTTTTTGTGCGATGTATTGTAGATTGATTAAGCTCAAAAATTATGCTAAACTAATTTAGCATTGGATGGACACTTAGCTCAGATGGGAGAGCACCTGCTTGACGTGCAGGGGGTCAGGGGTTCAAGTCCCTTAGTGTCCACCATCTTTGTTAATGCGCCCGTGGCGCAACGGATAGCGCATTTGATTCCGATTCAAAAGGTTGCAGGTTCGATTCCTGCCGGGCGCGCCATTACTACTGTTAGTTGGGGCTGTAGCTCAGCTGGAAGAGCACTACGCTGGCAGCGTAGGGGTCGAGAGTTCAAGTCTCTTCAGCTCCACCATTTCTACATTAAAAGGGGCCTATAAAGTTTGTAGGGGTTCACAAGAAATAACCCTTTAAAGTTTG
>CAYZMP010000013.1:0-34448 GCA_964479585.1 uncultured Erysipelothrix sp. | reverse complement strand
GTATCAATATCATCTTTTGTGGTTGCGCGAATATTGCATTGGCTTTTCATAAAATTCCTCCAAAAATTTCTCATTGTTTACCATTGAAACCATTGTACATGATTTGAATGTCAAAATTATTAGTGCTACTATTATATTAATAAGGATGACTGAATTATCATATCATAAACGACATCATTTTTTAGTCATTCTTTAGGGAAAGAACATAAAAAGGAGGATTTTTATGAGTGAAGAGCAAACAAGATTTACTGCTGAAGACATAGAAAAGAACAAAGTGATTTCTGCATTAGCTTACATTATCTTTTTCTTGCCACTTGTGGCAGCACAAGATTCAGCATTTGGTCGTTTTCATGCAAATCAAGGACTTCTTGTTTTGATTGTTGGTTTAGTTGGTAATACCATTTTAGCAGTAATCCCAATTATTGGTTGGTTATTGCTTCCGTTTTTTACATTGGCAGTATTTATACTCGCCCTTATGGGATTTTTAAATGCAATCAATGGTAAAGCAAAAGAGTTACCTATCATTGGTAAGTACGAACTAATAAAGTAACCAACATCTAAAAACCAGTAATGCACAATAACATCATTACTGGTTTTTTGTTGGATGTTTAAAACAGTCCACTAAATGATTGTTCATAACTCCTATCGCTTCTAAGTAAGAAAAAATAATGGTTTCACCAACAAAATTCATGCCTCTTTTTTTTAGATCCTTAGAAATTGCTTTTGATAAGTCGTTACTGGTTGGTACTTGTGATAGTTTTTTATAATTAGAAACAATTGGTTGATGATTCACATACGACCATAAGTATGTAGCAAAGCTACCAAATTCTGATTGAATAGCTAGAAAGACGTTTGCATTTTTAATTGCACTTTTAATTTTCAATCTATTTCGTACAATACCTTTATCTTTGCATAATTCTTCAACTTTTTCATCATTGTAGTAAGCAACAATTTGGGGGTTAAAGTTATCAAAGGCTTTTTGGTAAGCCTCTTTCTTATTTAGAATAATTTCCCATGATAATCCTGCTTGTGCACCTTCTAAAATAAGCATTTCAAAAAGTTCACGATCATCATACACTGGTACACCCCACTGATGATCATGATAGTGAACATACTTTGGATTGCTAAGATTACACCAAGGACAACGAATAATGTCTTTTTTCATAGTTTTATTGTAAAGCTTTTAACATTAATTGCAACGTCGTTTCTTTAAGCCGCTTTATTTTTTCATCATAATTATCTTTCTCATCAAGAGATTGATTGATCATAAATGTGTATCGTGCTTCATTAATAAAAGCACTAAAAAAACCATTTAAAATATAATGCACTTCATTGGTTGTAAGTGTTGAACTAATAAGCTGTTGTTTGAGTCCTAATTGATGCAGTGTTCCTACTTGCTTCAGCATGTTTTCCTTAATAGCAATGATAAGTGTTGGATCGGATAAAAAATAGTCTGTTATTTGTGAATAATCTAGATTTACAAACATCACTAATAAATTCGATAAGCGACCACAAATCATTTTTTCTAAGTAATCCATTACTACATTAACTACACGCTTTAAATCATCAATTGGTTGCATAATCGAGTATAGCGACTTATACTCTTGAACAATAAAATATTCAATAGCTTCTTTTAAGAGCTGTTCTTTACTTGTAAAATATTCATAAGCTGTACTTTTACCGATGTTTGCCTTTTCAGCAATGCTTGCCATGGTAAGCTCATGAAGTTGATTTCCTTGATTTAAAAGTGTCAATACCGCAATGAAAATTGAGATTTCTTTGTCTGAATGGTTTTTCTTACTCACAAAAGTTGTCATTGTTCTATCTCGACTTTCTTCATGTCCTTTTTATGCATCAGATCATACATAATAGGAATGATAAATAAAGTTAAGAAGGTTGCATAAGTTAATCCACCAATCGTTACTACTGCCATTGGTTGCATCATCTCAGCACCACTTCCAAATCCAAGCGCAAGTGTAGCCATCGCTAAAATTGTTGTTAAGGCTGTCATGATTATTGGTCGAATACGATCTTTACCAGCTAGCAGTAATGCTTGTTTTTTATCCATGTTTTCTTCACGCAGTTGATTTACATAGCTAACAAATACTATCGCATTATTTACAACAATACCTGCAAGTACTAAAAATCCAAGCATCGCAATAACGGATAATTCCAACTTTAATACCCAAAGCAACAACAATCCACCAGTAAAGGCTAATGGTAATGTAAATAAAACAATAAATGGAGAAAGTAAGCTTTGAAATTGAGCGACCATAATTAAGTAAATAAACACAATAGCTAACAATATCATTAAAACCAAATCGCCAAGTGATTCTTGAATGGTTTCATTTTCACCAGCAAGTTCAATTATAAACCCATCCGCTACTTCATACTCATTAAGGATTGACTCAAAATCACGACTTACCAACCCAATATTATAACCATCCGCTATTTCAGCATTTACACTAACATAACGCGATTGATTTTCTCTTGAAATCGACAGAAGCGTCTCTGCTTCTACTATCTCTGCAATATCCTTTAGTAATACTTCACTTTCTTCTTGTGTAATCGGATTGACCACATCAAACACTAAATCAGGTAATGTTTCTTTTGTAAGTAAATTTGAATCATCAATGACAACGATAGGAACATTATACTGATCCAAGGTTAATGAGGTTGATTGAGTTGTTGAGGTTAAGTGAGAACTTATTGTTGAAAAAACTTGTGCCACACTTAAAGAATGACGCATTGCTTTTTCTTTATCCACAATCACACGTATTTCTCTTTCTGCATTATCATAACTTGTGCTAATTTCACTAATACCTTCCACTTGTTGTAGTAGTGATTTCACTTCATTACCAATTTCAATCATTCCATCAATATCATTGCCTAACACATTTACAACAATACCACTTCCACCTAAGGCTGTTACATCCATGTTGTTGCTGCTAATGCTTACTTCAACATCTAGATCATTTGTCTTTTCTAGTATTAAATTTTCTATGTCTTTATTTGTTAAGTCCCGTTGATCTTTTAATATGATATACAGTGATGTAGAAGAAAGATCTCCCCCACTCATTAATGCAAAACCTGCCCCACTTCCACTTGTAGCTCCAAGTGTTTCTATTGCCTCAATTTCAAGTAAACGATTAACCACAACATCATTTAAAGCAAACACTTCTTCCTTACTTAGTTCACTATCATAAGATAGAGTTGCACTCATTTGGGGTGAATCAATATCAGGAATAAATGCAGTCCCCATTACACTAGCACCATAAATACTTACTCCAAATAATGCAATAGTCACAAAAAGAACAACTGCTTTTTTTTCTAAAACATACGTTAATGCTTTTTGATAGACCAACACCACTTTATCAAAGAGAGGATGTTTTTTCTCTGTTGTTTCTTTTAGTAGTGTTGAGCCCATGGCAGGTACTAGTGTTAATGCCACAATTAAACTAGCAAATAAACTATACCCAATCGTAAGGCCCATGTCCGTAAACAATTGTCTTGATAATCCTTCGGTAAAGACAATAGGTAAAAACACACTTATTGTTGTTAATGTAGATGCAAACACAGCACCTGACACTTGTTTAGCACCATCAACAGCTGCTTTAAGTACTGGTACATTTTGTTGTCGTAATCGATAAATATTCTCAATAACAACGATACTGTTATCCACAAGCATACCAACACCAAGTGCTAACCCAGATAATGATATAACATTGAGTGTCACATTAGAGAAATACATTAATGTTAATGCAAACATAAGTGAAATTGGAATACTAAAGGCTATTACAATGGTTGGTTTAATGTCTTTTAAAAATAAAAACAAAATCAAGATCGCAAGCAAACCACCAAACAGTAAGTTTTGAATAACACTTGAGGTAATCAAACGAATATAATCACCTTGGTTCATTAATGGTCGTACACTTAATCCCTCGTATTGTTTTTGCAAGTTGTCAATTTCATTTTCTATCAGTGTAGCTACTTGTGCAGTTGAAGCTGTACTTTGCTTTTGAAAAGTCAAAATAACACCAACATTACCATTAACCTTGGCATACATATCTTCACTATTATCAACAAGTTCAACAATTGCAATATCACTTAATAAAATATCTCCAATAGGTTCTGCAGAAAATAACAACATATTCTTTATTTCATCTTCGGATTTAAACTGTTCACCAACTTTAATTAGTTGCTGAGTGTTACCATCCATAATATATCCAGCTGGCATGTTAAAGTTTTGAGCCATTATAATGTTGGCAATCATATCACGATTTAAAATGTTGTTTAAATCTGCTGATGTTAAAGCTTCTTCTTGGGCTTTATCAAATTCAATAATCCCTTGCTCTATTTGTGATAATCCATTTTCTATTTGAATTTCTGCTTTTGCAAGTTCAATAGCAGCGGTTGTTTGACCTGCTAAAACTTGTGTGTACGCTTTGTTTGCTTCAAATAGCCCGTTTTCTAATTGTGGTTTCATCGCATTAAATGTCATTAAGCGACTAGTGTTGTTTTGAAGCTCAGATTCTATAGCGACAAGTCGACGTGAGCCATCTGCCATTTGATTAGCGACTTCACTCATTTCATCTCTTGTTAAATCTTGTAACATTTCTGGTAGTTGATCATCAACTTGATCCATAATCAAAAAATACATATCATCACTAATTAGCTCTAAACCATAAGGGAAAAGTTGTATCATTGTTTGATTGTATGGAAGTAGCTCTTTAAGCATCGACTTCTCTGCTTCTAGTGCACTTTTCTGTGCTTGTAATGTTGCCTCTTGAGATAAAAGCCCATTTAAGTTTGCTATCGCATTACTAAGTTGCACACTTGTCTGTGATAATTGGTGAATGGAGTTGGATGTTTCAGCTTTTAGTTGCTTTTGTGCTTGTAACAATTGTTGTTGACTATCTAGAAGCATTTGACGATTTTCTGTGAAAGTTGTTTTTATATCTTCCAATAACTGCTCATTTAAAACAGCAATAGCTTCTTGATCAAGATTAACTTCAATCTCTCTTTCAAGAAGTCCACTAGCATCAACATTGGCTACACCATCTATTCTTTCAAAAGCAGGAATAATATCTTGTGATGCAAACATGGATAATTCTTCTATGTCATAGTCATCTACATCCACACTCGCCACCATTATCGGTAACATATCTGGACTAATACGCATAAGTATCGGTGTTTGAACCATATCATCAAATTGACCTGCCACCTGATCAATGCTACTTGATATTTCAATAATGGCACTATCCATGTTAGTGGATTGAACATATTCTAAAAAGATCATACTTGAGTTTTCATTAGATACTGAACTAATCGAACTTAGCCCACTACTAATACCAAGCACACTTTCAAGTGGACGAGTTACTTCATTTTCAACTTCCTCTGGACTTGCTCCAGGATAAGGTGTAATAACTACCACATAAGGTAGTTCAATGTTTGGTAATAAGTCAGTTGTCATATTAAAAAAGGATATACTACCTAAAACAATGACTAAAATTACTGACACTAACACAGTATATATTTTCTTGACACTAAACTTTGCTAACATAGAAACCTCCATCACCGACCGAATGGTCGGTCGAACCTCAAAATTATAACAAACAACAAAATAAACAACAATAGAAACACTGTGTAAAATTATGTGAAAAAGTATTCATTGTTTTTGCATACGGTGTTTAAAACGTCTATAATGACTGTAAGTTAAGTGAGGTAAAGTATGAATAATGAGAAACGTGCATTTACAAAGTCATTTCTAAAAGATGTTCTTGTTTGCTCATTAGGCGCTTATGGAGGACCTGAAGCACATTATGGTGTGTTTACTGATCAAATGGTCATCAAAAAGAAACACCTTAGTGAAGAAGAAATGATTGAACTTATTGCCTTAACTCAAATATTACCTGGACCTAGTTCAACACAAACCATTACTTCGATTGGCTATAAAAAAGGTGGTCCTAAACTAGCATTATTAACGTTGCTTGTTTGGGCAATACCTGCCATTTTAATCATGACAGCATTATCTTTTGCACTTGTGGCTTTTGAACAGTTCAACATAGATCAAAATATATTACGCTATATTGGACCAATGGCAGTTGGTTTTATCGTCAATGCTGCACTAAGAATCTCTCAAAAAGTAGTTAAAGATTATATAACGTTAGCTTTGTTTATCTTTGGAGCTATCACTACTTATTTTATTCGTGCTTCTTGGGTATTTCCTCTAGTCTTGTTGTTGGGTGGTTTAGTTTCAATACTCACTTCAAACAAAGAAAACTTATTTAATAAAATCACTATTAGTCCACCATTAAAATACATCGTTTTGTTCTTTGTCTTTTTACTTGGTTCTCTTGGATTAGTACTTGTTAGTGATTCAGTACTTGTCATAAACTTTGAACGCTTTTATCGTTATGGTTACTTGGTCATTGGGGGTGGTGAGGTTGTTATTCCATATATGTTAAATGATTTAGTAGAAGTGTATAAAACGATGAGTTTACCTCAATTTTTAACTGGTTTTGGTATGGTTCAAGCTGTACCTGGACCTATGTTTAGTTTTGCAGCATATGCTGGTGGTATGGCTGCGCAACATACATCTGCATTCACACAATTTCTTTCTGCCATTGTAAGTGGTGTCGCCATCTTTTTACCTGGTACGTTACTCATCTTCTTTATTTTTCCAATGTGGGAACAACTTAAAAACATGAATGTCATTAAAGCTTCCTTAAAAGGTATCATGGCAGTAGCTGGTGGATTAATCGCTATTACAGCAGTTATTATTTTTAGAGAAAGTGGTTTTACTTGGGATAATTTAGCGATTGTGGTTGTTACTTTTGTGTTATTGAAAACTAAAAAAATCCCAGCACCATTTTTGGTACTAGGAGTACTTGCTTTAGGGTTTATCCTTTAATATTAAACGTTTCATTTATAAGAGATATCTCTTGATCACTTAAGAGTATTTCATCACACGCCATGTTTTTTAACACTTGTTCAGGACTTTTTGCTCCAGGAATAATTGCAGTCACAAACTCTAACGATAATAACCAAGCTAGTGCAATAGAAGATACATCTGTGTCTTTTTTATTGGCAAGTTCACGCAATACTTCAATTTTCTTTAAGTTATTGGCATAGTTTTCTTTAATAAATAATGGGTTTTTCTGTTGACGCTCACTAAGGGGAGTATCCAATGTGTATTTCCCTGTTAATAATCCTGAAGCTAGTGGTGAGTAAGGTATAAATGCTATATCATTATTTAGCATGTAATTAATGTAGTCTTGATCAATGTTTTGCATAAACAAGTTGTATCGATCAGACACCATGTCAATTAAGCCCTCTTTATTCGCTTCTTTTAGTTGGTCTAACGAAAAGTTTGAAACTGCAATGGCTTTGATTAATCCTTCTTGTTTTAACTGATCTAGCGCACTTACCGCTTGTTCTTTTGGTGTGTGTTCATCTGGAAAGTGAATATAAAAAATGTCGATAACATCATGTTGTAATCGATTCAACGCTTCTTTAACAGAGCGAATTAAAAAAGCTGGTGTATTATCATGCATCACTTGATCATGTTCAAAGACAAACGATGCTTTTGTGGCAATAATGACATCTTCATTCGTCGTTGTACTTTTAAGCACCTCACCGATAAGTTCTTCTGAACGACCTAATCCGTAAAAATAGGCCGTATCTAAAAATGTACCTCCACTTTTTAGGTATTGTTTAACTATCTCTTTAGAAATGTTTTCATCAATGTTTGAATAAATATTATGTCCACCAATTGAGTTAGTACCTAAACCAACTCGAGTAAATGTTAACCCGCTTTTTTTCAATGTTACTTTCTTCATGCTTGCTCCTTTTGATATTTGCTATTAAAGGCGATCATTCCACCACCTGCTCTAGTTGTTTTTAGCCACTCGTTCATGTTTATTTCTATTTGACTACCATTATCTAGTAGTTGAACAATGATATCATCACCCATCTTTTTATACCCGACAAGCAATGTCCAATGCCAACTTTCTAAGTTTTTTTGGTTGCCATGATGCAAGTTTAAAAACGCAATGGGATGATCATGATCAATGTGATGAAATATAAAGGTTATTATCTGTTGGATATCGTTGTTTTTCTTTTCAATACACATTTGCTTTAGCTGCACATTAACATGGTTAGCTTCACAATACTTTTGATATCCTTTACTAAATCGATCAAGAGTTGATACACCTTTTATTGTAGGTGTAATAAACTCCCACATTGTCTGATGTAATGGCATTGCATCTTCAACAAGAATAGGGGTTATCTCTTGTTTAAACAAATACAAAGTCACTGTAGCACCAACCGTTGGTCCACAGCCTGACATTCTTTGCCATTTCTTTTTATACCAACGTTGATCATACCCTAATGTCGTTTTGTTGTTTTTTGTGTCTGCAATTATAAAACGCGACATTTCTGTTAATGTGTAACTCATCACTTACTTACCACCTTATACATAATGTATTGTGACAAGTTTATTGAACTTTTGCAAATGAGTTGCTATTCTCTTTACTAATTTGTTCTTCATATTTACAGAAAGCGAAGTTGACAACACATTATGCGCATCATTTTGTGCTTGACCTACATAAAATGTAATTTTGCTACAATCATTCATTAACATTTGAAACAATTGATGTGCTCCATCTTTGGCTTGAGAGTGGCATAAGTAATTCTTAAACTCTTCATTATTGGTAGCTTCTACAAAATAATCAACACATCTTCCTAGTGTTAAAATACCTTCACTAACAAAGTCAATCCCTTCAATTTGTGCTGTGGGTGGTAAATCACTTCGGTTAAAATACGCATCGTCGATGACTATTTTTTTCTTACATTCTCTTGCGACAATTTGTGATGTAGTTCCACCACACACCATTTTTAAACCATCCGCCATGAGCAATTGCTTCACTAAAATTGCATCATGTGCTTTATCTTTAGGTGGTCCTACCATAACGACACTATTGGTTTGCTTTATAATTTTACAAATAATAACACTCACATCATCTTGTGGTTGATCATCATACAACTTATTAATACTCTCAATTAGATATTGACCAATGTTTCTAGCTGTATCATTAATAGAAGATGTTCTAACAATATGTTGGTAGACATCACTCTCTTGCCAATGATTGTTCAATGTTTCACTATTGTTTGCATACAACGCGCCATCACTAATCATCACTACAAGATCATTCTCTTGAAGAATACACTCACAACTATATACTTGTCTGTCTTTGTACCAATGACTTTCCCTTTTTAAAGGCATAATTTCTTGATTGCGAATAATATGAATAAAAGGGTTATCAAACTCTACAAGCAAACATGAACCATCTTGTTTTATTTGTAACAATGAGAAGGTTGAATAAGCAATGTTTCTTTCTTGACACTGTGGTAATGTTGCACTAATACTCGCAATAGATTCCTCTAAATCGACTCCTTCTTTAAACAAGCGATGCAACATAGTAGCTGTTAAGTGCGCCAATATATTGGCTTTTACACCACTGCCTAAACCATCTGCCAACACACATAAAAACTGTGTGTCATCGTAGGAATACACGGTATGATCACCACACACAGATTCATTTTTCTTCATCAAAGATTGATGAAAATAGTCTATGGCAATGTTCATAGTAAACCATCTTTCAATGTGTTTTTTAAGTTCTCTAACGCTACTTTGCTTTTAGCACTACTTTCTCCTAATAATCCTGCAATCTCTTGTACAGTAATCATTTGTTCATCAATGATTTTTTGTGTCACATTGACAATTTGATTACGATATTCCTTTAACTGTTTTTCTTTGGCTATCTTTTGGGTTAAGTCCATTAATATAATAATGGTGTACGGTGTCTTTTCAACAAGAATACAAGCATGATCAAATGTTTTATGAAGTGCTGGATAATCTTCGATAAAATACGTTACTTCGTGTAAGTTGCTTAAAGTTTGCTTAAGAATTTCACCATCTAAAAATCGAAAGATTGATTTATGTTTAGCATAATGAGTTGTGGTTTTTAAATGTTTACATGCAGCTGGATTAATTTCAACAATCTTGTTTTCATCATCCACAACAAGTATGCCATTGGGTGTATACTCTAACACCACATGAGACATTGATTGTGCTTTTGATAAAGCAAATGGTAAACAAAGATGAGGGTCTGCTTTTTTCTCTAATACACCTATGGCCTTCTCTACACATGTTTTATACCCACAAGCTTTACAGTTTAGTTCATCTTCTTTCGAGAATTTCCCTAATGAAGCCAATACTTCTTGAATTTGCGTTTGACTAAACATTGGTTGTTCTTTATCTTTAGCAGCATATGTTGCATGTATACTATCAAGCAAAGGTTGTTTTTTCCATGTTTTATTTTTGCAATAAGATTCTACAATTTGCTTTGCTTTCCACTTTTTACGGGTTTGATCTTGCAACATTGGCCCATTTAAACAAGACCCAACACACGCTGACATTTCAATGAACACATTATTAATTTGATGATCACAAATAGCTTGACAACAATCTTTCACACTTTCAATTCCATCCACAACCATCGTATCAACATCTTTATCTAACCCACTTAATGTCGATAGTATCCCTCCTGAAGCAGGATATGCTCGTGCTTTATCATTTTCAAAGGTAGAATGAAAAAACGGTTGATCGTTTATGTTATCCTCGATTTCACCCATAATATCTTCAAAGGTTAATACCCCATCCACAGCATCACTTTCATTAGCTTCTTGAATTTTCGCAATACATGGTCCAATAAACACAACTTTATCGTTAGGATATTGTTGTTTTAGCATTTGTCCATGCACTAACATCGGTGATTGTATCGGAGCCAATTGGTCAATCAACTGTGGAAATTCTTTTTCTATTAAAGACACCACAACAGGACAACATGTGCTAATAATATTGGTTGAGGATATTTTGCATAATTCACGATAATAATCAGAAACAAAGGCAGCCGCAATGGAAGTTTCACTAACAGTTGCAAACCCCATCGCTAACAATCGATCTTTGATGCTTTTTTCACTTTCAAGCATTGCTACAAAACTTGGCGCTAAACTAACGTGAACTTTTTCTCCCTTTTTTATCCATTGCAAAACTTGTTCAACGTCACTTGCTACTGATTTTGCATGTTGAGGGCATACGACAAAACATTCTCCACACAAAATACAATCATCACTAATAATCTCTGGTTTATTATGAATAAACGCTATCGCATTGGTAGGACAATGTGCCACACAATGGTGGCAATGTTTGCAGTTGTTTTCCATTAAAGAAATGATGCTCATTAAAACCCTCCTTCATAAAGCTCTGTCAGTAATTACTGTGCTTTGTGTGTATGTAGCATAGCATCAGTAACATTAAACTTAGCTATGTTTTGTTTAATCGATTGCTTTTTATAATGTTCATTATCCTGATCAAATCTCTTTTTGATAACCGTGCTATTGTCAATCATCGCAGGACCATTAAAACATCCGCCCAAACATCCCATGCCTTCTAATACATCACCTTCAAAACGATTATGTCTTAATAACAACAATTGTTTTTTACATTCTGTGCACCCACTAGCAGAGATTGCCTTAACTTGAATGTTGTCATCTTCTTTCGCTGCTTGACTTAATGCTTTACTCACACCACCACTAAAGGCAAAATAACGTCCAAACACACTTGCATCCGCAACTTCTTGATCATGACCTTGACTTAAGTACATACCAGATGATACAAACATGGCGGCTATTTCTTCATAAGTAAGCACATAATCAACTGAGTTTGACTCATCCATCATTGCTTCTTGTTTTTTAGTTACACAAGGTCCAATAAACACACAAATCGCATTCGGGTCTTTCTCTTTAATCAATCTACCCATTAAAATCATTGGAGAAACCAACGTTGAAACAAACTTGTCATATACATCACTAAAATGCTGCTTAGCCAAATTAACAAAAGCAGGACAACATGATGTTGTAAGCTTACTGTTATTTTGAATTTTTCTTTTTAACTCTTCTTTTTCATGCCACGCCACAATATCTGCCGCTGCCGCTACTTCAATCACATCTTTAAACCCTAAATTTATCAATCCTGTTTTTATTTGACCATAACTAGCACTACCAAATTGACCTTGAATTGAAGGCGCAACCATCGCGTATACTGACTTGTTTCTACTTATGGACTCAATGACAGGGACAATCCATGAAGCATCTTCTATAGCACCAAAAGGACACGAAGATTGACATTGAGCACAGTTAATGCATTTATCTTCATCAATAATAGCTAAATTGTATTGATCCATGCTTATGGCATCTACAGGGCATGATGTAACACATGGTCGATGGGTTTCTACTATTGCATGAAAAGGACACTTTGAAACACACGCTCCACATTCTTTGCATTTATCATAGTTAATAATTGCTCTTTTTTCTCCCATAGAAATCGCATCAAAACGACATGATTTCATGCAACTTTTTGCCATGCACTTACGACAGTTATCGGTAATTTGAATCTTTCGAATACTACAACCATCACAAGCTGCTTCAATAACCTTTACTACTTGTGTTGCTTTTGAACATTTCTTTCCTGTTTTAACCGGATCTTTCCCCATCGCTAATCTTGTTCTTTGACGAAGTATCTCCCGCTCTTTATACACACAACAACGAAAATCAGCTTTCGGAGTTGGAATTAATTTATACGCAATATCATCTTCAATGTTACTATCGATGCTTACACTATAGCTACGATGCGCAACTTCCACTAATACATCAAACTTCAACTGTCTTGCTTCATGATCAAACAATCCCATAATATTCACTCTCTCTTCTCGTTATTTTTTTCACAATCTAGTTATACCATACTAACACTTTGCTTTCAAGAGATTGTTGTTTGATAAGGCTTACATATTTTCATACAACAAAAAACCTAGTTTGACCTAGGCTTTTTTCTTTTATATTCTTTCTTTTGGTGTGTAATAAGTATGCAACAATTCATGTGCTTTAGGACTATTTGGACTACCTAGAAAATCTTTGTATAACTGCTTAATCGCAGGATTTTCATGAGATTTACGAATGCGATGATTCTTGTCTTCTTGATAAATGGCCATTTGACGTTTTTTTAGTATTTCGACATCTCCATGATGATAAGGTTGGCCTCCGCCTCCTATACAACCACCAGGACATGCCATTATTTCTATGGCATCAAACTGACTAATACCTTTTTGAATGTTTTCTAAAAGAACACGAGCATTTCCAAGGCCATGAGCAATACCAATCCTTAATTGTTGATCACCAATGTTTATGGTTGCACTACGTACTCCATCAAATCCACGAAGTTGAGTAAAATCAACTTTTTCTAGTGGTTTTTTTGTAATCCACTCATAGGCTGTACGAGCAGCAGCTTCAATAACACCTCCAGTTGTACCAAAAATAACTGATGCTCCAGTACTTTCTCCCATCATTTCATCAAAAGGTTCTTCACTTAAGTGTTTAAAATCTATTCCAGCTTCATGCAACATATGACCAAGTTCACGAGTCGTGATGACGATATCAACATTTTGTTGATCATCTTTTGTAAGTTCAGGTCTAGCAGCTTCTGCTTTTTTTGCTAAACATGGCATAACCGATACAACGACGATGTCTTTTGGATCGATGTTTGCTTTTTTAGCATAATATGTTTTAGCAATCGCCCCAAACATGATTTGTGGTGATTTGCATGTGGAAGGAATATCTAGTAAATCTGGAAACTGATGTTCGAAAAATTTAACCCATGCAGGACAACAACTTGTCAGCATTGGTAAGGTGCCATTGTTTTCAATACGATGAATTAACTCTGCAGCTTCTTCCATAATCGTTAAGTCTGCTGCAAAATCAGTATCAAATACGCGATCAAACTCTAATGCACGAAGTGCACTAACAAGTTTTCCTGTAGTAATCGTTCCAGGTGGCATATCAAACATTTCTCCAATAGCAACACGTACCGCTGGCGCTACTTGGACTATAACATGTTTGTTTGGATTGTTTAATGCATGCCACACTTTGTTTGTGTTGTTTACTTCTGTTAAAGCTCCTGTTGGACAAACTGCCACACATTGACCACAATAGGTACAAGCTGTGTTAATCATATCCATGTTAAAAGCTGGACTTACAACTACATCAAACCCTCTATTTACAGCTGATAAAACACCACAAGTTTGAACTTCATTACACATGGTTTCACAACGACGACACATCACACATTTATTTGGATCTTTAATCAACGCAAGTGATGACTCATCTTTAGGATAATTCATCATTTCACCTTGATAATGAATTTCACGTATATTTAAATGATTAGCGATGGTTTGTAATTCACAATCCAAGTTTTTTGCGCACGTTAAACAATCTTTTGGATGATTCGATAACAACAGTTCGACATTTGCTCTTCGAGCAGAAATTGCTTTTATTGAGTCTGTTTTAATTACCATTCCTTCAACGCATTCTTGAGCACATGAAGGCACAAGCGTGTTTCTTCCTTCAACTTCTACCACACAAACACGACATGTAGCTTGTTTATTTACAATCCCAAAGTCTTCTAGCTTTAAATGACATAGTGTTGGAATTTTTATGTTCAACATTTTTGCAGCATCCAAAATCGTCGATTTTTCTGGGACAGAAAGCTTTTTGTTGTTTATTGTTATATTGATCATTTTCATACTTCTATCCTCCTTATGGTCGAATCACGGCATCAAATTTACAAGCGTCATAACATGCTCCACAACTAATGCACTTGCTTTGATCAATGATGTGTAACTCTTTTGGCTTGCCAGCAATACAAGATACAGGACACACTCTTGCACAAGCAGTACATCCGATACACTTTTCAGCATCAATACTGTACTTTAATAGTGCTTTGCATGATTTTGCCGGACAACTTTTATCCACGATATGAGCGATGTATTCATCATAGAAATAATGAAGGGTACTTAACACAGGGTTCGGCGCTGTTTGTCCTAATCCACACAAGGCTGTGTTTTTTATTACATTGCCAAGAGTTTCAAGTTTGTTTATGTCATCCATATCACCATCACCACTAGTAATTTTATCTAAAATTTCATACATCCGTTTTGTTCCTAAGCGACATGGCGTACACTTGCCACATGATTCCTCTTGAGTAAACTCCAAGTAAAACTTTGCGATATTTACCATGCAATCATCTTCATCCATGACAATCATACCACCTGATCCCATCATCGAGCCGATGTTAGCTAATGACTCATAATCTATTGGTGTATCTAAATCTTCAACAGTAATAACTCCTCCTGAAGGACCACCTGTTTGTACTGCTTTGAATTTTTTATTGTTAACAATCCCACCACCAATGTCATAAATAATCTCTTTTAATGTAATACCCATGGGAACTTCAATAAGTCCTACTTTATTCACTTTTCCAGCAAGGGCAAATACTTTTGTTCCTTTTGAGGTTTCAGTACCAATCGATGAAAACCATGGAGCACCTAAGTTAATAATCGCTGGTACATTTGCAAAGGTTTCCACATTATTAACGGAGGTTGGTTTATCTAAATACCCTTTTACTGATGGAAATGGTGGCTTACTTGTTGGTTCTCCACGATTGCCCTCACAAGAGTGGATGAGTGCCGTTTCTTCTCCACAAACAAAAGCACCAGCCCCAAGTTTTAACTCAATATTAAAATTAAAAGGTGTATCAAATATTTCTTTACCCAATAATCCAAATGATTTTGCTTGAGCAATCGCATGTTCTAATCGTGATATGGCTAAAGGATACTCAGCACGTATATAGATGATACCATGATGTGCACCTATCGCATAACCCGCTATTGCCATAGCTTCAATAACAGAATGAGGATCACCTTCTAAAATAGAACGATCCATAAATGCTCCTGGATCACCTTCATCCGCATTGCAAATAATGTACTTTTCATCCGATACACTTTGTCGTGTCAATTGCCATTTTAAGCCAGTTAAAAAGCCTCCTCCACCACGACCTTTTAAACCACTTTCTTTAACAATGTCGATCACTTCATCTGGTGTGTGATTAAGTAGTACTTTCGCCAATGCTTGATAACCATCAAAAGCAATATACTCATGAATATTTAATGGATTAATAAAACCGCAATTGCGCAAAGCAATGCGAACTTGTTTACTTTTTACACTCATGGTTGACCTCCACTTAAGGTGCGATCAAATTCCATATCCATAACATGGCTTTTGACAACTTTATTTGCCATAATATGATCTTCAATAATTTGATGTGCAATCGTTGCATTAACTTTGCCATAAATCGTTGGTTCTCTTTTGCGTAAACATACGACTACTGTAGGTTCACTATGACAATACCCCATACAACCTACTGGAATGACCTTAATATCAGGGTTGTTTAGACTAGCAACCTCTTTGGACAATGTATCGAAAACTTCTTGTGCACCTGCTGCAATACCACAAGTAGCCATACCGACAAGGATATCAATTCGTTCACTTTTACCTTTGTTCGATGATCGTCTTCTAACACGATCAGCATAATTATTTTTTATGATTTCTAAGTCCTTTTTACTTTTAATAATCATCGTTGACCTCCTGGAGTGTTGCGATATTTAGTAACAATATCATCCATGTCATTAGCGGTTAAATTACCCAATATCTTGTCATCCACCATAATGACAGGAGCTAAACCACAAGCACCAATACAACGAACTTCTTTTAATGAGAATTTTCCATCCGTTGTTGTTTGATTAGAATCAATCGCTAAAATGTCTTTTAGTTTATCTTTAATGTCACCAACACCTTTAACAAAACATGCTGTACCCATGCAAATGCTAATGGTGTGTTCTCCTTTTGGAGTTTGACTAAAGAAAGAATAAAAGCTAACTACCCCATACACTTTGGCGGCTGGTACATCTAGTTTGCGAGAAACATACAATTGAAGCTCTTTTGGTAAATATCCAAAAAGCTTCTGTGCTCTATGAAGCACTGGAATTATTGCATGTTCTTTTGATGGCATGCTCGCAATAAAAGAATCTAGTAGAATAAACTTCTCCGCGATATGCTCTAAGTTTTGCATACCCTTTTCATGCAAGGAAACATCCATAAAAACACCTCTTCTTTTTATTATTTTTTTGTTAGTTATTTATTTCACAATTTTCTCTGTTTTCATTATAAACTCATTTACACATTCGTGCAATAAAAAAAGGGGATATTTCCCCTGATTATGTAAACTTATCTTTTAACTTTGTCACAACAAAGCTAACAATTCCATCAAAAAGTAGACCAAGCACAATAATCCATAGTGTCCATGCAAATAGTTGTGTTGAGTTAAGGGTGAGTTTACTGATAAGCATTTCTCTTCCAATACCAACCGATGGTTGCCCTAACACTTCTGCCATAATAGCCACCTTAAACCCTAAATTTATTGCGACACTAATATTGTTTAACACAAATGGCAACATAGATGGTATATACACTTTAACCAATTTATTAACCGGTGTTTCAGAGTAGAGCATTAATACATCATGCAAAGATTTCCTTAAAGAAGCAATACCATCGATGGTCGAAGTATAAAACATAGGAAACAAGATAAGAAAGACAATGATAACAATACTTATGTGAGTGTTAAACCAAAGTAACACGACAATCATATACGATATATTTGGAATCGTTTTTATCATCGTAACTATCGGACTTAAAAAGTCTTTCACGTCTTTTTTGATACAACTAAGTATTCCAAGCAAAACCCCAACAAGCAACGACATACTAAAGGCAATCACTAAGCGCAAAAGTGTTACACTAATACTCATATAAAAGGTACTCGACATGACTTGATGAATCATGTAAGCAAGAACACCAAACATATTTGGTACAATCATGTCATTATCAAAAACAATGGATAATCCAACCCATATAAATAATACGACACTAATGGATAACCCTTTGATTATGTTAGATCGATTCATTGAAGGAACATGTCCTTGTTAATTTTTTGATCAAACAGCTTCATTAATGCTTCAATTTCATCGTAAACATCAATGGCGCTGCTTATGTTTATGTTTAAACCATCGTAGGCTAAGGATACTATTTCTACAGGAGGTAAGCCAAGTGTATCCGTGTTTACACTTATTAAATCATCCACTAAACGTTGCTTGTCTTGTTTGAGTGTATGCGTATAATTAGCAATATTATGCATAAACTGATCATATTGTTGTTTATTGTTTTCGTAGTTTTCTTTCTTTACAAACAAAGCAGCTTGAGGATAATTATCAAAGCCACTTTTGCTTTTATAGGCTTGTTGAACATCAAGTACTACATCTAGTTGTTCATTGTTTGCAAGTGCAGCACTAACAAGTGGTTCAGCAAGTAATGCAGCTTGATGTTTACCACTAACAAGTTGTGCTAGAGCATCATTAACCGATGGATAAAACTCACGATTGATTTCATCATCCAATACATAATTAGTCATCAGATCGACAACACTATCTTTTCCAAACATGGCGATTGTATCATTTTCTTTATCATAGGTTTCTTTGTTTGCGACAACATACAAATTTCCCCAAGTGACAATCGCAAATAACCGAAAATCAGTTTGATTATTCTTTATTAATGTTAAACCTAGATTAATTGGTGCAATAATCCCGTCATACTCTGAAGAAGGACTGACAAAAGCACTTATTAAGTGATCAATTCCACTAACAAGGGTGATTTCATGTTCGTCATTTTTTATAGTTTCTACAAACGCAATTGATGGAGCTCCAAAAGGACTTATTAGTGAGAACCGTTCATTGTTTTTTGTTGGTGTTGTACACCCTACTAAACTAATTACTATAATTAAGAGAACTAGCTTTTTCATAAAACCTCCACTTGTTATTAATTTAACAAATACAAGTTTATTCTATCATACTTTCATAAAAATAAAAGCTCGTTTTTCTATTCTAATGATTTAATTTACTTATGCTTTTATCCGTGGAGAACTGTGAAAAGCTCATTAAGACTAACACTTGATCATAGTTGTTTTCTTTAATTAACTCTAATACACTACCATTATAGTTGCGTAAGTCCACAACATCAATTTCATCATGGTGATTAATTAAAAAAGGTATCACACTATTCGCATAGGAATCTTTAATAACCAATATTTTTGATGGTTTTTCTACTTGTGAAACAATCACTTTTGAAAATCCAATATTGCCATGCATAAAGGCAGCGTATTTATCTTTTTGATGCAACATGGATTGATTGATTAAAGAATCTGTTTGTTTGTTATCAAAAACATACGCATCAATAGCAGGATCTATATAGGAAAAGACATCAGGCGTTGGATTTATAATTCGTGCTTTATTAAAAGTACTACCTAAAAAATGGTTTATTGAAATTGAATTAAAGTCTTCAAAAGGTATCGACTTTTCTCCCCATTGTTCTACAATTTTTTGATAAGCGACATGCGCTCCTTCTAGTGTCCAATGATGATCGTTTCGATACACCAACGATGAATAATCTAAAGTAGGATCATACAAATCAATCATTGGCCAATTTTTTGTGTTGTCATTTAGCCACTGGTTTTGATCAAAATAAGGTGCATGTTTTGGCATGTTTTGTTTTAATGTCATATATGAGCTCATGCTTAATGCAATCGATACGTTTTGATTGTTCACTTTCTCTAAAAATTCTTCTATTGCTTGTTTATTAATGGCTAGTTGCTCATCTTGATGAATCACTTTCTCAAATAAAAAACCATCATATCCAATATACACTCCATTACTCTCACTTTTTTGTAGCATCATTTCCACCCATGCTTTTAGCGTTATCCAACTGTCTCTTTTAAAAAACTGATCATTCACATATTCTTCATAAGTCAATGAATATTTATTAGAGACAACACTAAAAAAAGATAGCGGTGGCCTTGTTGTTAAATATCGATTTTCAAAAGCAGAGTATACTTTTACTGGCATAAGCAAATCCATGATGACTATCATCATAATCAGGCTACTAACGCCAATAGTTGCAATATATTTTTTCATCTTATCCTCTTAAAATCTAAAGTATAAAAATGGATTATACGTAGAATCCACTAAATAAGCGACACTAACAATAAAGCCAACAACATACAACAGTTCTATAGCATAAGAATGCTCGAACCGATTAACAATCTTTTTAATGATAGGCGTGGAAAAAATAAGTCCACAAAGTAGAATAATTCCATAATTTCTAAAGTAATACATCCATTCTGACCCTTGTTGATAAGAAAACATAACTTGTATGAAATTAGTCAGTTGTGTTATATCATCAATAGCAAAGATAGCCCACCCGACTAAAATAAAAAAAACAAAGTAAACACGCGAGATAATGGAATGTTTATTAAGAAAACCATTTAAAAATAGTTTCTCTACTGTTAACAATAAAAAGAAGTACAATCCCCATAGGATAAAATTATAGTTTGCTCCATGCCAAAATCCAGTTAAAAACCACACGATAAGTAAGTTTAGCATTTGACGTGGTTTCCCTTTTCTATTTCCACCTAATGGTATATACACATACTCTTTAAACCATGCACCAAGTGTCATATGCCAACGACTCCAAAATTCACTCATGCTTTTTGAAATGTAAGGAAAATTAAAGTTTTGTTCAAAATCAAACCCAAGGATTTTACCAAGCCCAATTGCCATTAAAGAGTACCCTGAAAAATCAAAATAAATTTGTAAGCCAAAAGCAACTAACCCTAACCAAGCAGTAATGGTTGATATCGTTGTTAAGGTTTGTACTTCATCCCACAACATGCCAATGTTGTTGGCCAAAAGAACTTTTGAAAACAAACCCAACAAAAAGATTTTTGTACCTGCTATAACATTATCACTATTGATCATTCGATGCTTCAATTGATGGGAAATAGTGCGATACTTAATGATTGGTCCTGCAATTAACTGCGGAAACAAGCAAACATACGCACCAAAATCAATGATGTTTTTATCTGCTTTGATTTTGTTGCGATACACATCAATGGTATAAGACATCGTTTGAAACGTATAAAAACTAATACCTAGTGGCAAGGTTACCTGAATCGGTTGTATATTGCTTTGAAACAACATGTTAATGTTGCTAATGAAAAAGTTTGAATACTTAAAAAAGAACAACATGCCAAGATTAAAGAATATCGAAATGTAAAGAAAGATTTTTGTTTTCTTTGGTTGATTTCGATATTTTTCAATACTGTTGGACATCGTATAATCAACGATGATGGAAGCAATCATAATGAAAATATACCGTACTTCTCCCCAAGCATAAAAAAACAAACTACTAATAAGCAAAACTAAGTTTTGATGCTTTTTAGGTGTCAAAAAAAGCAAGAGAAAAACAACAGGAATAAAACGAAAGATAAATAAGTTACTGCTAAACACCATTGTTTTTCTCTCCTAACTCTAACCTAACAGCGATTCTATTGCATCCACGCCAATTGAAACTTGCTCTTGAGCAAAATCAAGTGCTTCTTCTTCACTAACTTCAGTTCTTTCATCAAATGCACCAAGCACTAAAAAGAAAACAGCATTGCCTTTAACAACAATTTGTGATGCTTTTACTCGTGCCATGTTCATTGGATATTGAAATGATTCATTGATTAAGTAATCTTGATACGCTTCTACATCCGCAACCACGTCATCAACTTTGCCATCTTTTGCTAGTAGTGCAAACATCATGTCGGTAGATAGACTCATCATTGGCCCTTCTACGATGAAGTATTCAAGATTATCAGTATCAATTTGATACACATCTTTGATCATTTCTGCTTCAATTTCAACTTCTGGTCCATAGTCATCACCATATGCTTCCTTTATGGCATTCACTACCTCATCCATCTTTTCACTATCAATAACACTTGCTGATGTGTTACAACCTGTTAGAAACAGTAGTGAAGCAACTACAATCAAAATAAGTTTCTTCATGTTTGTATCCTTTCTTTGCTATTTGCAAACTGATTGTAAGACATGTTTTTGAAAGTGAAAATCATTTATGCATAAGATGCAAAAAAAGCATATGAGATACCATATACTCTAAACATGTTTAATGCTATTGGAAATCTATCCTACATATAATTGATAACTTAAAAATTCAATACTGCAATTTTGCATAAAAAAACCAAAACATGATGGTTTTGGTTATTTCGCATTTCATGGTTGACTTAGAAATCCATTATGTTAATTATATTTACTTTGTTTTATTTTTCTTGTGTTGTTTTTTCTAAGGAATGTTTGTGAACTTTAGAAATGATAATAGCAACAACAAATGAAGCAATAAATACAATAAGTGTTCCACCGATATCATTTAGTAAATTCGGATCAAACACCAACACAAAGGCTAGTGCTAGCATGATGATGCCACCAACTAATTTTAAGAAGCGACCATGTTTTTCTTCTAACTTTGATGCTTTTAATGTGAATACGACCGTTAAAAAGATAACAACCTCATCCAATAAATAGACAATCATATACAGTAAGAATAACAACACAAAGGTTCCAGTATCAAGAGTATGAGTGGATATAATCGATGACCAAACCATGGGAAACCCTGCAGTACAAGGAAGTTCGACCAATGTTATTCCAAATCCCATTAATGCTGCCCCACTGACCATTTGCCAAGTGCTTAGTTCTTCTTTTCGTAAATGACGTGCTTGGCGATAAATTTTTGGTTTAAATTTATCAGGGATACTAAATGAAAATCCCTTTTTATAGTAAAAGAAATCTTTAATGTTAACAAGAGCAAACACAATAGCAATGCTTGCTACACCAACACGGATCCAAAATAAATACGTAACATACGACAAAAAGTTTATAAGCCCCAAAATAAAGAGGCCATACATTGCTGAAGTGACTAATAAATAGGTAAATCCAACAATCATTATTCTCTTTCTTGATCGTGTCATAACGACCATCCCAAGCAAGAAAGTTAACACCCATAGTGAACATGGATTAAACCCGTCCACAAAGGCAATAATAAAGGTGGATAAAAACAAAGGCAATGAGCCTACTTCTACTTCTTGGCCAAACACATTAATAAACTCATTGGCAATCGGTGGTAACTGAACTAGACTTGATGATGCAAAAACTGATGCTCCATCATTTAAAAAATATACTAACGTCACAAAAATCCCCACACCAACAAAAGTTAATGCAATTTTTAGACGACCCATAGTCCCTCTCTTTCAACTACAATGATTGTATCAACTGTATAATTTGATCAGCATTTAATACTTTCCCTGCAGACACCGGTTTATCGTTAATGACTAAACCTGGCGTTCTTAATATACCATATTTTGCATACATTTTGACATCCGTAATTTTTTCAACGGTTGCTTCAATGTTTAGTTTTTCTACAGCTTCTCTTGCACTTTGTTCTAGTTTTTTGCAATTGCTACAACCAGATCCTAAAATTTTAATATTCATACTTTGACTCTCCTTTTTTCTATTTAAATATATCAACGATTTCTTTTAATAGACTTTCATTAACTTTATAATGCTTAAACACACCTTCTTTTCGCTCAACAATCAACCCACAAGAGACCAATTTTTTAAGGTGAAATGATAATGTTGGTTGACTAATATCCAAATCAAGAAAACTTAAAAAATCACACGCACAAACTTCTCTTTGTCTTACACTTTGATAAATCTTAAAGCGAATAGGATCTCCTAATGCTTTAAACACTTCCACAATTTGCTCGTTCATGTGTGCCTCCTTATAATACTGCATTAAACACATACCCTATTATGAGTATACCAAAAGAAATGTAAACAACAAATAAAACTAGTAGTTTTGTCTTAATAACATTTTTAAGTAGAATAATCGAAGGTACACTTAAAGCGGTGACACTCATCATAAATGCAATGACCGTACCAACACCGACACCTTGAGCGATTAACGCTGAAGCGATAGGTAATGTCCCAAATAAACTAGCATACATAGGTAGTCCAATGACAACAGCCACAAGTGGTGAATACCACTTATCTTGACCTAATACTAAGGTTACCCACTCTTGCGGGATCCAGTTATGAATAGCGGCACCAATACCGACACCAACAATAACATAAAGCCAAACTTTCCTGAAGATTTCAATAGCTTGGACTTTTGAAAACTCATGACGCTCTTTTGTGCTAAGTGTTTCTTCTTCTATAGAAACCATTGGACTATTGTACACAAACGATTCAACATAGTTTTCCATGTTTAAACGACCAATAATCCACCCTCCAATTATGGCAAGTAACATTCCTGTCAGCACATAGTATATGGTAATGTTTAACCCAAAAAAGCTTGCAATCAAAACAAGAGATGCCATATCCACAAGTGGAGAACAAATCAAAAATGAAAAAGTTACTCCGAGTGGCAACCCAGCATTGGTAAAACCAATAAAAATTGGAATCGAAGAACAGGAACAAAATGGTGTTAATATTCCAAAGAGTGCACCTAAGAAATTTCCAAACAATCCTTTTACATTTTGTAATAACTGCTTTGTTTTTTCTGGTGGAAAATAACTTTGCACAAAAGATATAATATACACCACCATAAACAACAACAAAAAAATCTTAATGACATCATAAAAGAAAAAATGTACACTTGACCCTAGTCTTGTATCCATTGACAACTGCAACACATCTTCTACTAAGATTGCCATTAAATCAAACAACCATTGCATCTTTAGCAACTGTGTATTTAACCATTCAAGAATAAACATAAAGCTCCTTCCAAACATTGATACATTTATATGTATCTATATATATAACACCATTATACATAACACATAGATGTTTATCAATATATTTTAAAAATTTATTGACATTAGTTTGTTGTCAACTATAATGTTAGATGAAGATATTACTAGGAGTTGACTCATGACTTTAAAAAAACTACTGCAAACAAACAAAAAACAGTTCCTGTTTTATATGATTGGAGCCTTTTTAACAACCATTAGTGGCATTTTTATGACCCTCGCCCTATCCAATGCGTTTGGTATTATTGAAGAAACACAAACTCAACGTGTGTACACTCGAATAGTGTTTGTTGTTATTTTCGCTTTTACACCAATTTTTACACAAATACTTTCAAGATTTTTACGGATTGGATTTATGCGAGATATTCTCATTCAAGTTAGAACGCTAGCGTATGAAAAATTGATGAGTCACAACTACGAAAGTTTTAAAAAGAAGTCCAAAGAACATTATATGTCCATGCTAATCTCTGATATCAACTTGTTTGAAAGAGATTTCTTTTTGTCTTTATTAAATATCATATATTCTTTTGGTACCTTTATCATTGGGTTTTTTATTTTATTATTCATTGAACCAACCGTTGCTTTCTCTACATTCGGGGCAACTTTGCTTTTGTTTTTTGTTACTAAAAGCTTTGAACCAGTCGCAAGAAAAGCAAAAAGACAAACACAAAATGCTAACGCTAGCTACAATACACAATTAACAAACATCCTTAATGGATTAGAAGTTATAACACTATATCAAGCCAGCGAATACTTTAAACGTCCTTTTGAATCCATAGTGGTAGTACTTGAACAAATAAAGAAAAAAGCATTCCGCATCGATGAGTTTCAATCAAATTTAAACCAATGGATTGCTTCTTCCTATCAAATCATTGTTTATGTATATGCTACGTATCTATATATCTTAGATCAAATTACACTCACCTCTTTAATTATTGTCTTTAACTTAGTTGGTCAACTTATATGGAGTATGATAAGTGGGTTTAGTTTCATCAATCGTTTTAAAACCTCATCCGATATCTTTGATCGTATTACTAAAAAAGAAAACACCTTAGATGGAAAACAGCACATGTCTTTTAATCATGGTTATCGTGTTTCAAATTTAAGTTTCGCTTATGATCAACATGTTGTGTTAAAAGATATGTCTTTTCAAATAAAACCAAAAGAAAAAGTATTAATCATTGGTCCTTCTGGTGCTGGAAAAACAACATTGCTTAGTATTCTTACAAAAGATATCTCTTCTTATCAAGGAAGTGTTACCATCGATGATGTACAAATTAACGATATAGAATACAATAATTTCTTACACCATTGTGGTTATATCCGCCAACATCATTTCATTTTCAACGATTCTATAAAAAACAACATCATTTTAAATCAACCCTACGATAACAATAAATTTGAGGAGATTTTACGAAGTGTTGACTTGTTAGATTGGATAAACACATTACCCGATCGCTTCGATCATATTCTACTTGAAGATGGAGCTAACATATCTGGTGGTCAAAGACAGCGTCTTTCTATTGCCCGTGAACTTTATCATAATAAGCAAATTCTTTTTGTGGATGAACCTTCCGCAAGTTTAGATGACGCAACTTCTCAAAAGATATATGACACTCTCTTTAGCTTAGATCAAACTATTGTTTGTGTTTCGCATCGTCATATTGATTACTTAAAAGAACAAGTAGATCAAGTAATTGAGTGTGTTCCATTAGGAGGTAAATCATGAAAAAGTTAACATTTGGTCACAAAGGCTGGCTAGCTATTAATGTACTTCAATCAGCTATAGGTGCAGCTTTAAGTGGGATTAGCATTTACTTACTGCGCTTTATTACAGATTATGGGTTAAATCGTCAATTAGATGATATGTTACGTGTTGCCCAGTGGATGGCAATTATCATTTTTGTACGATTGTTTATATCACTTATTTCTACTTACCTCCGTAGTGCTTATATTGAAAAAAGCTTGTTGTTAATGAAAACAACATACATTCACGGTCTACTAAAGCAAGATATTACTCAACTTCAAAAAGAAAAAACAAACACATATCGCTCCAACTTAACCAATGATTTTGATAATTATGAACGTAAATTTTTGATTAATACATTAGAAATGATCGACATGGTTCTTTCATTTACTATGGCTGTTATTCTTATTGCGACCATTAGTTTACCGTTGGTATTGGTTGCATTTGGATTGCTTATTGTATTTGTCATTCTTACTAACTTTACAAGTAAACCAGTACAAAAAACAGAAGCAAAAAAATCAAAATCATTATCAGAGTATACGGATTATATTCAAGAGACACTTAATGGTTTTGAAATCATTAAACAACATCAACTTCAAGTTTCTCGATTTAAACGTTTTGTACAAATGGCAACCAACGTGCAAAAAGACAACTACAAAGTTGATGTTAAAACGACACAAGTGGAAGCCATTAACCAGTTTGTTCAGACACTTGTGTTATTTTCAATCGTTGTCTTTGGAATACTGTTTGCTAAAGCAAACGATGTAAGTTTAGGTAGTATTATTGTGGTGGCATCTAGCTTTGGTAATGTCATGTGGCCACTTCAACGTTTCTCACCTGTTATTACAGAAATGAAAGGTATTGTAAAGATCTTAGACAATTTTGACAACAACCTTCAACGACCAGTCATTGATCGCCATGTGTCACTATCTACATTTAATCAATTGGCATTTAATCAAACCAACTTAGGATATATTGAAGATGATTTTGATATTTTGACAAATGTTAATTTAACAATTGATAAAGGACAAAAAATACTAATTGTAGGACCTTCAGGTGCTGGTAAGTCGACGATCTTAAAAACCATTCGACAATCGATTCAACCAAAAAAAGGAGTAGTTTGCGTCAACAACCATAATATTTATGACATCATTCCTATAGATTATTACTCGCTTTTTTCTACCGTTGATCAAATTGGATTCATCTTTAATGGCAGTATTCTTGAAAACATAACGTTGTATCAACCGATGGACAATCAAAAAGTTATAAATGCATTGCATCGTGTTGGACTATCCGACTTTGAGCTTGATATGCAATTGGTTAACAACGGATCAAATATTTCTGGAGGTCAACGTGCAAGACTTATGTTAGCTCGTGCATTAGTCTTAAATAGTGATGTTATCTTATGTGATGAGATCTTTGCTAGTTTGGATTTATCCATCGCTAGTTCAATTGAAAAAGACATGCTTTCTTTGGATAAAACGATTATTAATGTTAGCCATATTGTTTTTAAAGATCACTTGAAACATTACGATAAAATTTACATCGTAGATGATGCGACACTAATTTTAACAGACAATCACCAGCAAGTACTCGATCGAATGAGTCTAAGTAATCAAGGTAGTACAGAAATTCAAATAGCATAAAAGGGCATGTCGCCCTTTTTAATTGCTCATTAGATGATGAAGATGTTGTCGAATAGTATCTGGCATATCTTTTTGTTTTATAGCAGCTATTTTCTCAAATCTGTACTCATGTTTTAACATATGTTCTACTAAAACCCACCCAACATAATATGCTTCTCGTTCACATCCTGTTGTTCCATGACCCATCGTAAACTGAAACACTTTTTCATAAGATGTTTCTTCTAAAACAGGAAGTAAACCTTGAATTATTTCTTTAGCTTGTTTTTTACAATCTACCAACCATCCTTTTTTATGTTCAACGTAATCTTCTATTGGATAATTAGGTACTAATCGTTTACTAACATGCATGGCTAGACCTTCTTGAATAATAACCGTTGCTAGTGAGCGTTCCCATTCTACAGCTAGTTCTGCAGTTTTAGAATGAACGATATGAGTTAGTTCATGAGTAAGCATAATGTCTTCTTTGCTATCTTCAACAGGCATACACAACGCAATTTTTCCATCGTTAATGGGTGCAACAAATGGGTTATGATCAAAAGCACCAACAAAGTATACCAAGACAATATCTATATCTTGATTGTAATTTAATAAATCGGTCACTTTCTTTAAATAATGTTTTGCCTTTTCTACATCTGGCTTCCATTTGATCAGGTTATCAATAATACTCGGATACATATGCCAAGCATTCTTCAGTAATTCTTGTGCCATTTTTTCACCTTGTTCACCCGGAGGCACTGCCGCAAAATTATAATGTTCTTTCCATAGCTCCCAGACACGATGTTCATCGCAGTCTTTCGCTAATTGATAAAACGTTAAAAACTTCTCTACATGGTTGACTACCTTAATGTTAACTTGACTCATAGACTTCCTTTCAAGTTTAGTTATTACTTATTTACCAAATCATCTACTATGTGCTCTGTTGCCCACATTAGTAGCATACTTATCATAATCAAAATTGATATGACGTTAATTCTAAGTGATTTGCTTCACTAAACATTCTATCATACTTAACTAGTTCATTTTGAAACTTTATTAAATATGTATAAATTCATCACTAAACATTGGTATTAGCAAACTGTATTCATTGTTAAGCTATGATATTTAGACTATAATATAAGAAGAAACATGACGTGATTTCTAACTTTAAATAGTAAGTGTTACCAGCAGCTTTATACATGATAGTAAGAAATGGAGAGGCCACGATGACATTATTAATGAACTATAATGATCCCCGTTTACTAGAAGTTGCTCAAAAGATTTTTATTGAGCAATTTAAACGCGACCCAAAACTTGAAGCAGAAATGGATGATCGCAGAAAAAAACTAATGTATGATGATGTATTGTACAATTTAAGTCATTTACTTACAGCGACATATTATAATGATAAAAAGATTTTTAGAAATTATTCTGTTTGGATATATGAACTACTTTGTCATTTAATGAAGGACATCGATAGAGATCGCATTAGCCAACAAATGAAAGACCATTATGAAATTATGGCAGAAATTATTCAAAGTGATTTAACAGAATATCTTTCTGAAAGAGAAATCAACAATGCAATCACATGCCTTAAAGAAGGCATTGATGCTATTGAGAAGTCCGTTACTAATGTAGAACTTACATACCCTTTTAGAGAAGGAAAATATGCAGATATACGAGTGCAATATTTAAATGCACTATTAAAAAGCAACACAAAAGAAGCTCATAGCATTATTGCAAATGCTCGTGTTGCACATGTGCCATTAGTCGATATTTATGAAGACATATTAAGTAAAACCTTGCACGAAGTCGGAGAGTTGTGGCACAAAAACATCATTACCGTCGATCGTGAACATTACGCAACATCCGTTACTCAAACAATCATGTCATCCTTTTATGATGAAATATTTAATCAGCCTAGAAAGGAAAAAACTATGATTTCTTGCGCTGTTGGTAGTGAACTACATGAAATCGGTGTGCGTATGCTTTCTGATATTTTCGAGTATCATGGATGGGATACGGTTTATTTAGGTGCAGCATTACCTAAAGATTCCATTTTAAACTCTATTGAAGAACACAAACCAGATTTTATTGCCTTATCAGTAACAATGGTACCTTATTTAAAAACATGTGAAGACATTGTTTATGCTATTCAAAAACAATTTAATAATGTAAAGATTGCAGTTGGTGGTCGAGCTTTTACATCAAGTGAACAACTTTGGAAGAAATGGAACGTCGATTTTTATGCGGATAATGGAAAAGCCTTGTTAGAATGGGCTAACAAAGTATTTGATCTTGATGGAGTGAACAATGACACATGAAATTATCCACTTTTTAATACAAACTGATCACAACTTGAAAATCTCAAATGTGTTTTTCTATTCTCCTGTATATTTAATATCACCGTATCAAGAGAATCTTTTGGATTTGTTTGTTGATGAAAATCGTTCTAGTATTATCCAACTTAAAAACCAAGCTATTGAGAATCATCAAGTGTTGTTTTCAAGTGAGCAAATGACCCTTAGACATCCAAATCATAATATACATATGTGTACTGTTTCCTCATCAACAACACTCCTTTTTTTTGGTGTGGATAAATTGGCTTTATTTGGTAAAACTGAAAACATTGAACCTAACTTTAAAATGATCATAAAACAATTCATGCAAATTATTCAACTTTCACAACATATGTTAACAAGCGACGATCAACATGTTATACGGTTGCAGTTTGAGCAAATTCAAAAGTTAAACAATCAGTTTGTCAATACACAACGACAGCTAAAAAAAGCAAACATAAAACTAGAAAAAATGAATCAAGATTTAAACAATCGTTTAGTTAAAGATGAGTTAACGGGGCTTGTAAGTCGTTATCAATATCGAGATGAGATAAGAATGTTAATTAATAAGCAACCCAATGAGTATGGGGTTTTTGCATTTATTGATTTAGATGATTTTAAGCATATCAATGATTCTCACGGTCATTTTGTCGGTGATCAATATTTAATTGCTTTTGCCAATCGATTAAAATCTTTAGCTTTCGAACATAAAATATGTTTAAGAATTGCTGGTGACGAATTTGGTTTATACATTCATCCTTACAATGATATTTCATTTAAAAGCATTAGAAATATTTGGTTAGCTATCAAAAAAATCACAAGTTCTCCTATAGAAATAGAACATTTTTCATTATCGATACGTTGTAGTGTTGGAATGGCTATATACAATCATGATACAACTGACATTTATGACTTGATTGACTATGCAGATTTTGCCATGTATCAAGCAAAAAAAGCTGGAAAATTTTCATTTAAGTTATTTGATAAAGTAGCTTACCTAGAAAAACTAGCAGAACATCATGTCAACACACTATAGCAAACGCTCGCCTTTGTTTTCCGTTGTTTTTTCTGCAATGATACTTGCACTAATCATTTCTATAGCAAGTATTTTTCGTGGTACAACTAGTATACTAGCCATGATTTTAATTCCATGTGTGCTAGCACTATCATTTGTGTTTATTAATGTAAAAGACCGAATTCTACTTTCTGTTGTTTGCTTGTTGTTAACTGTGATCTTAGTTTCAACACAAAGCATATTTATGTTGTTGTATGTTATTTTAGGGTTTATTCTTATTAAAATAACGCAATCAAATCAACCTTTATCGTTGATTAACATGCTAATTTATATCATCTTCGTAATGGTAACCCTTTTTGTTGGCTTAATTTTAACTCAAATGGTTTTTATGATACCACTTCATCAAATCATGTTATCCATAACGAAAAACTCTTATGCTCTCTATGTCTTCATTGTATTTGTCGAAGCACTTATCATTAGTAGCGTCCATTTGATTTTCGTCAAGCAAATTCGAAATCGACTTCGATTTTTTAAAGAAAGATAAATAAAAAAACAACTATTCAATAACAATCCAGATAAAGCAACCTGGCTATTTTTAGGGCTTTATACGATGCTCATCTTTTTGTGTTTTAACCAATAAAAAATTTCCTATTAATGTCTTAGAATTTAGTACTTATTTTACTGCTTTTAACCATGCAAAATGATACGATAACATTAGCCAAAGTAATATACTGCATTGTACTTTTGTCCATCCAACGATGTAGGTAATTGTTGATAATTAAAACTAGAAAGGAATTTCTTCCAAGTAACATTTCATTGGAAATAACAAAGAATGAAAAATACAACACACCAAGATATTGATCAACTTATCGAAAAAAGACAAGTTAAAAACATCAATATTATCCAACAAGAACAATTAACTTTTGGACAAAAAGCTTCTGATTTTATTGCGACTAAAGCAGGTAGTTGGGGGTTTATTATTGCCTTTATGATCGTCTTAGTTGTTTGGATAATTATCAATGGATGGGTTTTAATGTTGAAACCTTTTGATCCCTACCCTTTTATTTTATTAAATCTTATTCTTTCATGCATCGCCGCTATTCAAGCTCCCATTATTATGATGTCTCAAAATCGACAAGAAGCAAAAGATCGTATTCGTAGTGAACAAGATTTCTTAATAGATCAAAAAGCAGAAGTTATCATTGAAGAAATGTATGTTTTAATGGCTCAACTTCACCAACAACAACAAGAAATTTTGCATCACTTAAAACAACATTAAACATTTAAAGTTATATCATTTCTTACTTATTTTATCTAAGGCAACCTTGTTTTACATTAGATAATTTGTTTCTATAAGCTAGAAGTTGTTTTTGTTTACTATCATAAACTTTTACTGACCATTTTTTATGCATTATATGACCTTTTATGTAGCACTTGGCTGATTGGTAGAAGTTGTTTTTTTATGCATGAGTAAAGCACTCACAATCGCAGTAACTGGAATTGTAAACAAAATCCCAAGACTGCCTGCTAGTGCTTGTAACACTTCTGATGCGATGTATTCAGAATGAATAAGCAAGTTCATAGGTCGTCCATACACTATTAGCAGCAATACCGTCGATAAAGAACCACCCATATACGCAAGTATTAAGGTATTTGCCATAGTCCCCATAATATCCTTACCTATGTTTAACCCTGATTTAATTAATGCACCTGGTTTGATGGATGGTGCATTTTGAATGATTTCTTCTAAGGATGATGAAATCGACATTGCCACATCCATTACAGCACCTAAAGAACCAATAATGATTCCCATAAAAAGCACTCCTTGTAAGTTAATTGGCACTTCATCTTGAATAAGAATTAAATAACTAAACTCTTCAGAAACTACCCCTGACATACGCATCATTACCATAAAGAGTACAGCAATAATTGTCGCAATTAGCATACCACCAACACAACCTAAGGTTGCAGAAACTGTTTTTTTACTCAATCCTCCAATTAAAGCAAAACTAAGTGCAGTTATAAAAAAAGCAACAAGTAATGTTAAAACGTGTAAGTTACTTTGTGCTAAAATCGCAGGAACTAAAATATAAAACACAGCATAAATAGTAAAGCCTAACGAGATTAGGGCGTTAATACCTTTCATCTTACCAAAAGCAATAATGAGCAGTACAAACAATCCAACTAGCAACCAAATTTGGTTTGACCGCTGAAAGCTAACAAGTTCATAGTTGACAATATCATCCACCACATGACGATAAAGCATGATGTTATCACCAGCAGAAAGTGGGTACATTGCCACTAGCAATTGGTCGTTAAACCCTTGATTAATAACAATCTCTTTATGTTGATAAGGGCCAGAAGATATTGTAGCTTTAAAACGAACTTCTTTCGTAGTCATAGAAAAAGGATCTGCATTATCTGCTTCTGATATTATTTCAGTAATTTGTGCTTTATGAAAGTCATTGTTGTTGTACTGTGAGAATGTTTGCACATCAACCATTTGAGATCGAAAATACATCGAACCACCAACACTGAGTGTTATCCCAACCAACAAAATTAACACATAACTTATCACTTTTTTAATATTCATTGTTATCACCACTATTATTTTAGCAAATTACATAATTAAAATGTTAAAAAAAAACATACGTTTAACCATATGCTCTTCTTTTACTCATAATTAGTTCTTTAGCCACTAAATACACAAACAATAATCCAATAAGCATCAAAAAAAAACAAATACTCATTAATTTCTTTACAATCATCATACCTAGATACTCCTTGTTGTTTTGGTATACTCATCATAACAAAGGTTCTCTACTCAAACATCATTAACAAGTAATATTATCTTAGTATTTATTTTGTAACCTATTAAATAGTGGATTTATCTTATTATGTGTCCGTTATATAGGACATGCTAATTGAAACATACTTGGTCATTTCATATTTAAAAATTGCA
>CAYZMP010000012.1:0-35551 GCA_964479585.1 uncultured Erysipelothrix sp. | reverse complement strand
GCGTTTATTATTAAAATATGATAAAATAAAAAAGAGGAGGAAGGATTATGAAATTAGTGATGGCCATTGTTTCTAACGATGATAGTTCAAGTGTTTCTGCAGCATTAACAAAAGAAAATTATTCTGTAACTCGTTTAGCAACGACCGGAGGATTTTTACGATCAGGTAATACAACCATGATTGTAGGAACAGAAGATGATAAAGTAGAACATGTCATTGAGATAATTGGAAACGAAAGCAAGCGTCGAACTGAGATTGTGCCTTCCACAGCTTCATACGACATAGGGAGGTATGCTGCATTTCCAGTTGAAGTACAAGTTGGTGGTGCAACAATCTTTGTGATTGATGTTGAACAGTTTATAAAAGTCTAAGGGCATTGCCCTTTTTTTTAACCAATTCATAAAATGGTGTATAATAAGAAAGCTAGGATATATTGAAACTGAAATTAAAAAAAACATACAACAAAGTAAAGGAAAAGATGATGAAAAAAGTACGCGTACGTTATGCCCCATCGCCAACAGGGCATTTACACATTGGTAATGCAAGAACAGCCTTGTTTAACTATTTATTTGCAAAACATTATGAAGGTGATTTTGTGCTTCGAGTAGAAGACACAGACATTGCTAGAAATGTGGATGGTGGAGAACAATCACAAATGGAATACTTAAAGTGGTTAGGTATTGAACCAGACGAGTCTCCTGATAACCCAAAAGATGTAGGTCCTTATCGTCAAATGGAACGTTTAGATATTTATGATAAGTATGTACAACAACTATTAGACAAAGGGTTAGCTTATAAATGTTACTGCACAGAAGAAGAGTTAGAAGCAGACTATCAAAAACAAAAAGATGCAGGTGTCGCAGCAACAACATACAATCGTAAGTGTTTGCACATGTCAGAAACAGAAAAACAAGCAAAAGAAGCATCTGATTTACCTTATGCTATTCGTATTCGTGTGCCAGAAAACCAAACATATGAATTTGATGATCTTATTCGTGGAAAAGTAACCTTTGAATCAAAAGACATTGGAGATTGGGTTTTAATTAAAGCAAATAAAATTCCAACATACAATTTTGCGGTAGTCATTGATGATCACTTAATGAACATTTCTCATGTATTTCGTGGGGAAGAACACTTAAGTAACACACCAAAACAACTTATGCTTTATCGGATGTTCAATTGGGAAGCGCCAACCTTTGGTCATATGACATTAATCGTAAATGAACAAAGAAAAAAACTATCAAAGCGTGATCAATCAATCATGCAATACATGTCACAATACAAAGAACTTGGTTATTTACCAGAAGCGATGTTTAACTTCATGGCTCTTTTAGGTTGGTCTCCTGTAGGAGAACAAGAAATATTCACTAAAGAAGCATTAATTGAACAGTTTGATGAAAAAAGACTATCTAAGTCACCTTCAATGTTCGATGTTTCAAAACTAACATGGATAAACAATCGGTACGTCAAAAGTTTAACCTTAGAACAACTAAAAGAATTAGTTCGTCCATTTTTATGTGCAGCCTATGATTGTACAAACTTAGAAGAAGCATGGATTGAGCAACTATTGTTGTTGTATCAAGAGCAATTATCGTATGGAAAAGAAATTGTTGAGTTAGCAAAAATGTTTTTTACAGGATTTGATATTGAAAATGAAGAGGCAAACGAGGTATACAACAGTGATTCAACAAAAACTGTGGCACATTCATTTGTAAAGAACATGCCATCGCTTTGGGCATATGAGACAATTAAAGCAACCATTAACGATGTAAAAAACGAAACAGGAATTAAAGGTAAACCATTATTTATGGGAATTCGTGTAGCCGCAACCGGTCAATCACATGGGCCTGATTTAGTAAATACATTGTTGTTGTTAGGATATGAAAAAGTAAAAGAGAGACTTTCAGCTCTTTAAGAGGTTGTTATGTTTAAAAACATGCAAGAAGTAAAAGTGATGCGTGATCCAATTCATGAGTACATTCACGTAGAAAAGCAAGTAATTTGGGATTGTATCAATAGTCCTGAATTTCAACGATTACGTCGAATTCATCAACTAGGACCAGCTATGTTTGTTTATCATAGTGCAGAACATAGCCGTTTTTCACATTCACTTGGAGTGTATGAAATCACACGTCGAATTATTAAAGAGGTTATATTAGAAGAAAACATTAATGAGTTTGATCAAGTAAGCTTGTTATGTGCCGCTTTATTACATGATATCGGTCATGGTCCTTTTTCTCATTCATTTGAGGCGCTATCATCAATCGATCATGAGCAATTTACAATATCACTTATACGTTCGAATTCAACCTTGCATGAAATATTAGCAGCTGCACATAGTGAACTGCCTCAACATATTATTCGTATATTAAACCATACACATAAGAATACTTTACTATCGCAAGTGATTTCTAGTCAATTAGATGCGGATCGCATGGATTACTTATTACGAGATGCTTATTTTAGTGGTACAAGTTATGGTAACTTCGATTTAGAAAGAATGTTAAGAACGATGCGTATCGTTGATCAAAAGTTAGTTGTTAAACATAGCGGTGTACATACAATTGAAGATTACATCATTGCTCGCTACCACATGTATTGGCAAGTGTATTATCATCCTATTTCTCGAAGTGTCGAAGTGTTGTTAATGGGATTGTTTAAGCGTTTGAAAGTTCTTTTCAATAAACATCAATTAGAAAATGAGTTTGTTGAGTTTCACCCATTTTTAAACAACATGCCGATATCAAACAACGATTTCTTAATGATGGATGAAGCCACGTTTATGCATGCACTTAAGAAAATGAGTAACCATCATGATTTAATCTTGTCTGATTTTGCTCAACGCATATTAAACCGTCGTCTATTTGGTTTTATCGATGTACTTAATAAAAAGCAAATTGAAGAAACAAGAAATAAAGTAATAGATGCTGGATATGACATTGATTATTATTTTGTTGTTGGTTTAGCAACACAAACACCGTATTATCCTTATGCACTAAAAGAAAAATCGATGATATGGATAGTGGATGCTAATCAACAATTACAAGAGCTATCACAAGCATCTACACTTGTAAAAGCAATTACGTTAGGAAAGGAAAAGGAAGACAATAAAATGTTCTTACCAAAGGAATTACTATGAATCAATACTCAATCAGAAGACAAAAAGTAGCAAATGCAATGGCATCAAATAGTGTGCTTGTTAGTTTTTCTGGCAAACTCATAAATAAGTCTGCTGATTCTCATTATCCTTTTGAAGTAAATCGAAACTTTTATTATTTAACAGGAGTTGATGAGCCAGAAGCAGTTCTTTTAATCATAAAGCAACATAACCAAATTAAAGAGACATTGTTTATTCGTGATATTGATCCATTTATGGAAAAATGGAATGGAAAGTACATGAGCATTGATCAAGCAAAAAGCATTTCAGATGTTGATCAAGTAGTCTTTCTAAGTGGGTTTTCAAACACTTTTCAGAGATTGTTAACACGATCTGTAGTTAGTAATGTGTACGTTGATCATGAGCGAGTAAGTAGTGAAGATAGAGATAGTGTTGCACAAAACTTTGCTAAAGAAGTGAGTGAAAAGTGGTTAGTTAATGTAAGCAACGCATACCCTATCATTGCAGCACTAAGAGCAATAAAAGACGAAGATGAAATCGAGAAAATGAAAAAATCGATTGATATCACAAATGAAGCGTTTTTAAGAATGCTTCAACACACAAAAAGCAACATGTACGAATATGAACTTCAAGCTGAGTTTGAGTATGTGTTAAAGAAACACAACGCTAAACCTGCTTTTGATATGATTGTGGCAGCGTCTAATCGTAGTTGTGTGCTCCACTATATTACAAATGATCATTTAATTGAAGAAAATAGTTTGATTTTAACGGACATGGGTGCTAGTAAAGATTATTACTGTGCTGATATAACCCGGACTTTCCCTAGTGATGGAAAGTATTCAAAGCAACAAAAAGAGTTGATGCATGTTGTTTTAGAAGCTATGGAGTTAGTTATTGCAGCTGCTAGACCTCACGTTACCCTTGGTCAGCTTAATCAAATAGTTATTAACCATTATCAAAAACGGTTAGTGGAATTAAAATATATTAAGGATAAAAGTGAAGTAGGCAAGGTGTACTATCATGGAGTAAGCCACTTTTTAGGATTGGATACACACGATGTTGGCCAACTTGATCAAATGCCACTACAACCTAATCATGTGATTACGGTTGAACCTGGGTTGTATATTGAATCCTTAAACATTGGTATTCGCATTGAGGATGACATCTTAATTACAGAAGAAGGGTGTATTAATTTATCAGAGCACATTATTAAAACACCTGATGAAATTGAACAATACATGCTATCAAGATAACCGGTTTTTACCGGTTTTTTTCTTTAAATGCAACAATGTATGAAAAAACACATTAATTCCTTGACATATATCGCACATTCATTATAATTTTACAAGATAAAGGGGATTACATGAGAAGAAAAAAACCAAGTACAGTTAAAGTAGTTCAGTATTCAAGTAGTCAGCCACAAGTTATTGAATCAACGTATGCCTTATTGTTTTTTCAACAAGTGTTGGACACCATTAGTTTTTCTTATGTAGACAACGATGACCATAAAACGTATATGACAGTTAATGAAGATGAAGTTGGTTGTATGCGAATTGGTGAATCAAATACTTTTTGTAGATTTAGTAAAAACAAGAAAACATTATTGATTAAAGACACGGATGTATCAACTCATGTTTTGGTTGTGGATAATAAAAATGTTGAAACAAACGTTAATTACATCAAAGTTGAATATGATTTAACCATGGATGATGCATGGTTAGATACAATCACAATGAGTTGGGAGATTGAAGATAATGAAGAATAACATTGAAACGCAATTAAAACAAGCTGTTATAGACGCTGTATTTAAAGCATTTGATTATGAGATAAACGAAGAATTTGTTGTAATTGAAATACCTAAAGATATTTCAATGGGAGACTATGCTACAAATACTGCGATGCGTTTAGCTAAACCATTAAAGAAAAACCCAAAAGACATTGCACAAGTAATTGTAAATAACATAGATAAAGAGCAAGCTTCTATCAAACAATGTGATATTGCTGGACCTGGTTTTATTAACTTCACTATTAATCAAGAAGCATTAGCTCAAAGTGTTTTAAACATACTGAAACTAAAAGAGAATTTTGGAAGAACTGAAACAGGACAAAAGAAGAAAATAAACTTAGAATATGTTTCAGCTAATCCAACGGGAGATTTACATCCAGGGCATGCTCGTGGAGCGGCTATTGGAGATAGTGTTGCAAGAATAATGGATTTTGCAGGATTTGATGTTACCCGTGAATATTATGTGAATGATGCTGGTAATCAAATTGATAACATGGCTAAATCTTTACAAGCTCGCTATTATCAGTTGTTTGATATTGCTATGGATATCCCAACAGATGGATACTTTGGACCTGATTTGATTGACATTGCCAAAGACTTAAAAGCTAAAGTAAATGATACATACTTGAGTGACGACCCAACATCAACCATTGATAAGTTCAAAGAGTATGGTTTAAAAGCAGAATTAGATAAAATCAAAGAGGATCTAAAATTATTTAATGTCGAGTTTGATGTGTATTCATCAGAACAACAAATAAGAGATCGTGGATTAGTAGAAAAAGTACTGGATCGGCTTATTTCACTTGACATGGTATTTGAAGATGAAGGAGCATTATGGTTAAAAACGACATTATTTAATGATGATAAAGATCGTGTTTTAAGAAAAAGTGATGGATCCTACACATACTTAATGCCTGATATCGCGTATCATTTGGATAAAATCAATCGTGGATATAATTGGATGGTTGATTTTCTAGGGGCAGATCATCATGGTTATGTCACAAGAATCACATCTGCTATAAAAGCATTACAAGTGAATGCAACCTTAGAAATTGATATTATTCAAATTGCTAGAATGATAAAAGATGGGGAAGAGTTTAAATTATCCAAACGTTCTGGTAAAGCAGTAGCGCTTAAAGACTTAATCGAAATTGCAGGTGTTGATGCAATCCGCTACTATTATGTAAGCAAAGCAGCAGATACGCACATGGATTTAGATTTAGACATGGCACAAAAGCAAACCAATGAAAACCCGGTGTATTATGCACAATATGCACATGCACGAGTTTGTTCGATTTTAGCCGCAAAAAATGATTTGGAAATTGCGGATGAATTAGAACTGTTGGTTCACCCAAAGGAAATTGAGCTTATGAAGTTTTTAAATGAATTTCCATCTATGGTTTCAGATGCAGCATTAACACGTCAACCACATAAAGTGACAAATTATATACAAAAGGTTGCACAATTGTTCCATAGTTTCTATAATGAGTGCTATGTTCTTGATAAAGAACAACCAGCATTGTCGTCACAACGATTAGCGCTTGTGTTGGCAGTGAAGATCACATTAGCAAATGCATTAAATTTAATTGGTGTTTCAGCACCAGAAAGTATGTAAGGAGAAAATTATGAGCAACAAATCAATGACAGATATTGCTTTTGAGTTTTTAAAAGAAAACAATGAAGTGCCATTTACAACATTATGGTCAGAAGTCTGTACAAAACTTGGGTTCACGCAGGAACTAGCGGAAAGAAAAATTGCGCAGTTTTATTCAGCGATGATGTTGGACGCCCGTTTTCTTCCTTTATCGGATAATCGGTGGGATTTAAAGAAAAAATATCGTTTCGATGATACACGTTTTGATACAAGCAAGATTATTATCGATGATGATGATATTGATGAAGAGATTGACTTAGAGTATGAAGATGATGAGGAATCAGAAAAAGATTCCGATGATGAAAACCTATAATTGTTGATTATTTGAGTCATAGCATCTTGCTTTGATGAAAAGTTAGTGACAAAACATCGATTTTATCAGCTTTTTGTTGAAGGATGATAGGCTATTTGGTAGAATGATAAAGGGCAAGGCGCCTCCTAGTTTCAGGATGCGCTTTTTTTATTGAAATAGACAAGGAGCAGTTATGGCTAAGTATATTTTCGTCACTGGTGGAGTTGTTAGTGGTATTGGTAAAGGAATTATTGCTACTTCACTTGGGAGACTATTAAAAAATCGTGGATTAAAGGTGTTTATGCAAAAGTTTGATCCATATATCAACGTCGATCCAGGGACCATGTCACCCTATCAACATGGAGAAGTTTTTGTTACTAAAGATGGAGCTGAGACAGACTTAGATTTAGGTCATTATGAGCGTTTTATTGATGAAGAACTTACTCAAAATGCAAGTATAACAGCTGGTAGAATATACAGTTCAGTTATTAATAAGGAACGTAGAGGTGATTATCTTGGAGCAACGGTTCAAGTAATTCCTCATATAACTGATGAGATTAAATCTAAAATATACGCTGCAGCGCAAGAGTCCAATGCGGATATTATCATAACTGAAATTGGTGGTACTGTGGGAGATATAGAATCATTGCCTTTTTTAGAAGCTGCTCGTCAAGTTCATGCAGAACATGAAAAAGATGATGTGTTGTTTATTCATACAACATTAATACCAATTATTCCAGGTGGAAATGAACTAAAAACAAAACCAACGCAACATAGTTACAAAGAGTTAATGTCTTTAGGAATAAAACCGAACATTATTGTTACAAGAAGTGAAGAGCCCATAACTGATGAAATAAAGAGTAAAATTGCACTATTTTGTGATGTTAGAGAACATGCAATCATCGAATCAAGAAACACAAAAAATATTTATGATATTCCACTATCCTTTCAAGAGCAAGGGTTTGATGATTATGTAGTGCATAAATTAAACTTAGATGTTGAAAAAGCAGATATGAGTGATTGGAAAGCAATGATTGAAAAAGCAAACAATTTATCTTCTAAAGTTACGATTGCTTTAGTAGGGAAATATGTGCGTTTACATGATGCTTATTTGTCCGTCATGGAATCATTAAAACACGCAGGTTATGCTAATGATTGTGAAGTAGATATATTGTGGATCAACTCAGAGCGTTTAAATCAAGAAAACGTTGTAAAACGTCTATCAAAAGCAGATGGTATTTTAGTTCCTGGTGGTTTTGGTGGTCGTGGTATTGAAGGTAAAATTTTAGCTGCTACATACGCTCGTGAAAATAATATCCCTTATTTTGGTATTTGTTTAGGAATGCAAATAGCAAGCATTGAGTTTGCAAGAAATGTATGCCATTTAGAAGGTGCTAATTCAAGTGAATGGGATAACAATACACAGTATGCAATTATTGACTTAATGGAGAAACACTCAGGGCAAGAGAAAATGGGTGGAACTTTACGTTTAGGAAATTGGCCATGTGTGATAAAAGATAACACCAAAACAAAAGAAGTATACAAACAAAGTGAAATTAGTGAAAGACATCGTCATCGTTATGAGTTTAACAATGACTATCGTCAAGTATTTCTTGATCATGGAATGATTTTCTCTGGATTGAGTCCTGATAAAACATTGGTTGAAATTATTGAACTAAACAATCATCCATGGTTTGTGGGATGTCAGTTTCATCCAGAATTTAAGTCAAGACCTAATCGTGCCCATCCACTTTTCTATGGGTTTGTAAGTGCGACTTTAAAAAATTCTCAAAAAGGAGTAGAATAGAGTAGAAAAAGGAGGCTATATTATGGGATTAGTATCAGCTAGTGAAATGTTGCAAACGGCTCGCAACAAACATTATGCAGTAGGTCAGTTTAACATTAATAACTTAGAGTGGACAAAAGCAATTTTAACAGCCGCTCAAGAATTGAAATCACCTGTTATTTTAGGTGTTTCACAAGGTGCTGGAAAGTACATGGGCGGGTACAAAACAGTGGTTGGAATGGTTAAAGGAATGGTAGAAGAACTAAATATTACTGTGCCTGTAGCTATTCATTTAGATCACGGAAGCTTTGAACATGCAAAACTGTGTATTGAAGCAGGATTTACTTCCGTTATGTATGATGGTTCACATGAAGCATTTGAAGAAAATTTAAAGCGGACAAAAGAAATTGTGGAATACGCACATTCAAAAGGTGTTAGTGTTGAAGCAGAAGTAGGTGGTATCGGTGGCGAAGAAGATGGTGTTGTCGGTGCTGGTGAAATTGCAGATCCAAATGAATGTAAGCAAATTGCAGATTTAGGTGTTGATATGTTAGCTGCAGGAATTGGAAACATTCATGGTAAATACCCTGATAACTGGAAAGGATTGGATTTTGATGTATTAAAAGAAATTCAAGACTTAACAGGTCAAATGCCATTAGTGCTTCATGGTGGTAGTGGTATTCCAACAGAGATGATTAAAAAATCAATCGAACTTGGAGTTTCTAAAATTAATGTAAATACAGAATTACAAAATGTGTTTGCTGAAGCAACAAGAAAATACATTGAAGCAGGGAAAGATTTAGAAGGAAAAGGATTTGATCCTCGCAAACTTCTAAAACCTGGATTCGATGCTGTAGTTGAAACAACAAAAGCAAAAATGATTGAGTTTGGTAGTGCTAATCAAGCTGAATAAGTAAGAAAAACCTCAAGGTGGTGAGCCTTGAGGTTTTTTTGTTAGTGGGCATTACTTGTTAAGTATCTTTTTAACTAAATAAATATTCGCAAGTATCAAAAACAGTATGAGTAAAATGCGAATAATGATGTCCAAATTAGTATTAAATCGTGTCACTTTGAGTAAATTTTCAAGCTCTTGTAAATATTCCATAACCCCTCCATTTTCTACCAATAGCATAGCATATCAAAAAATAGATTACTATCTAGGTTAAAAATCAATGTGAAATACGGTATAATGAATATCGATAAAGCAAAGGAAAAAACATTATGGAAGTTTTAAAGATCAAAGGTAAGAAAAAATTATCTGGTACAGTGCGTATAAGTGGCTCTAAAAATGCTACTGTAGCACTTATTCCAGCTGCTATTTTAGCAAGTAAAGGTCCTGTAACTATTATTGGTGTACCAAACATTTCGGATGTTTCTTCACTATCTACTCTATTAGAGGAGTTAGGTGTTGAAGTTACACACAAGACGTTAGATCATATCGTTATTGACCCAACAAACATGTCAAACAAGTTTTTAGATCATCATGCAGTTACAAAATTAAGAGCTTCTTATTACTTTATGGGAGCATTGTTAGGTAAATATAAAGAAGTAAAAATGAAAATGCCTGGAGGCTGTTACTTAGGGCCTCGACCAATCGATCTTCATTTAAAAGGGTTTGAAGCTTTAGGGGCAACAGTAGAATACACACAAGGTAGTTATCATATAAAAGCAAAGGAATTAGTAGGCGCAAAGATCTTTTTAGATATTGCTTCTGTAGGAGCAACCATCAATATTATGATGGCTGCGGTATTTGCTAAAGGAAGAACCATTATTGAAAATGCAGCAAAAGAACCTGAAATTATTGATGTCGCAACGATGTTAAATAAAATGGGTGCTCAAATTCGTGGTGTCGGTACAAATATTATTACAATCGATGGAGTGGAAGAATTAAATGGTACTTTCCATGAGATTATTCCTGATCGTATTGAAGCAGGTACGTTTATAATCTTAGCTGCAGCAACCGCAAAAAAGGTTACAATTGAAAACATTATTCCACTACACTTAGAATCACTCTTATCAAAACTACAAGAAATGGGTGTAAACATGGTTGTGGATGTGGATAAAGTAACAATTACCTCAACGAAAAACTTAAAACCAATTGATATTAAGACACTTCCTTATCCAGGGTTTGCGACAGATTTACAACAACCACTCACAACATTATTAACACTTGCTAATGGTGAATCAACAATAAAAGAAACTATTTATACTGAACGATTTAAACATACGGTTGAATTACAACGAATGGGGGCAACCATTGAAGTTAGTAATGCTAAAGCAACTATTAAAGGACCATCTAAATTGTATGGTGATAAAGTAACTGCGACCGATTTAAGATGTGGTGCTAGTTTAGTTATTGCAGGGCTTATTGCAGAAGGTGTAACAGAAATACATGATGTGTATCATATTGATCGTGGGTATGATGATATTGACGGAAAACTAAAAGCAATGGGAGCTGAAATTTGGCGTGAAGAAGCATCTGAAGTGAATCAATAGACTTTTTTCTCTACAATAGAGTAGAGGTAAAACAACATGAATAACAAACAAATTGAAATCATTTTAGATTCTATCAACTCCAAACAAACACTTGATTATGTGTTAGATACTTTTTATCATCCAATGGAAAAGCTAAAAACTACAGTTGCTCGTGGTTTAAAAGGAATGAAAGAACCTTTAGTTGATGAGGATTTAAAAAAGATTAAAAGCACATTTTTGCAGTATGAGATGGTGGTCGATAAAAGTTTACTGTTAGAAAAAGATGTTATAGAAAAGATAGTTTCTAAGCAAGATGTTCCAAGTGAAAAAGTTGATCAAATTAAAGAACTTCACAATAAAGAATGTTCCTTAGTATATACGATTGATACGATATTAAACAAAACAGAAGCTAAATGCCAGATTTATGACTTGTTGCATCAAACGATGTATAAAAGTCAAGATCGTGTAGATTTAATTAATCATTTTCTAAAGAAAAGCCAAGGATAAACTCATTATCCAAGGCTTTTTTTATTGTGTAATAATGATTTGATGATTAGCAGGATCTTTGATAATTAGAAGGTCATCATCTGAGATAGCAAAGGAGGGCTGTTGATCTGACTTCATTTTTAATGTGTCAAAGGTATGTTGGTTAGGGCAGTAGAAGTACAACGATCGCAACCCTAAATTTTCTTCGTTTTCTTCTATTGGGTTATAGTTTGTCCATGTGTTAATGGCTAAATGATGATGATAGCCATTAAAAGAGAAAAACATAGCACTTGGTTGAATATCGATGGTTGTGTCGATATTGAAAATTTTGGTAAAAAACTGTCCTGTTTTTTTAACATCGTGAACGTGCAAGTGCACATGACCAAGCAGAGTGTCATCAGAAAGAGAATTAAATGCTTGTTCATTTTTCTCACTTAGTAAACTTCTAATATCTAATGGACCATTACGATATAAAATATCCAACTGGTTGTTTTTATAAGGCCAATAACTTTTATCTCTATCCACCGCAATTTCAATACCATTTCCTTCAGGATCGTTTAGGTATATGGCTTCAGAAATAACATGATCGCTTGCCCCTGTAATATTGACGTTGTTTTTTAGTAAATGTTGAAGAATGTCTGCTAAATAACTTCGTTTGGATAACAACAAAGCAAAATGATACAGACCTTTGTTTCTTTTTAGAGAAGTGACTTTATTTAATGTAAGCAAAGGATTCTTTTTAACACCTAATACTACTTTATCTTTATCTTGATTTAATACTTTCAAGCCAATCATGGATGTATAAAAATCTTGCATTTTGGATAAATCCGATACATTCAACGCAACGTGGTAAAAGTGAGGTATTTCTTTTGTATGGTAGTTCATAGTTGATGCTCCTTAGCTATATTATTGATAATAATTAGCGGAACTACAAGTTGTTTGCATATTATGCGATTCAATGTAACGTTAAGTCACTGAATAAGCTGTAATTGTGATTTTCATTATTGCATTGTTTAAACGCCTGTGATAAACTAGATTCGCACTTACTTTGGGCCGGATAGGCTCAAGGCGGAAGGAGAGAAGACATGAAACAAAACATTCACCCAACACTAGAAAAAGTAACCGTTACTTGCTCAGCTTGTGGTAATGAATTTGAATCTTTATCAACAAGAAAAGAAATCAAAGTTGATACTTGTTCAAATTGCCATCCATTCTTTACTGGTAAACAACGTTTTGCTCAAGCACAAGGACGTGTAGAGAAGTTTAACAAAAAATACGGAATTAAATAAGGGTCAACCCCTTATTTTTTTCGTCTAAATAAAGTAAAATGAAAAACGAGGTGAGTATATGATGTATCATAGTTATAGCCCTGGATTTGTAGAAGTGATTTCAGGGTGTATGTTTGCAGGGAAAACAGAAGAGTTAATCCGTAGAATTAACGTGTTGTCTTTTGGTAAGCAAAACATATTGGTTTTTAAACCGGCCATTGACAATCGTTATAGCGTAGAGAAAATTGTTTCTCATGGTGGTAGTAGTGTGGATAGTATCGTCATCAAAGACGCCAAAGAAATACTTGAGCACGTAAAAGAAGATACAGATGTTGTTGCGATTGATGAAGTACAGTTTTTTGATCAAGACATTATCAAAGTAACAGAATTTTTAGCCAAACTAGGTAAGCGTGTTATGGTAGCGGGATTAGATACGGACTTTAGAGGAGAACCTTTTGGAGTTATGCCTAATCTAATTACGACAGCCGAGTTTGTCACAAAACTAACAGCGATGTGCACCAAATGTGGTGCTCCAGCAACACGTACACAACGCTTGGTTAATAAAAAACCAGCGTCTTATCATGACCCTATTATTTTAGTAGGGGCAAGTGAAAGTTATGAAGCGCGTTGTCGACACTGCCATGAAGTTATAGATAAACCTGAACTGTAATGTCTAGTTTATCATTTAGATTAAAATCATTAGTAGCACCTAAGCAATTTTATAAGAAAGTTGCTTTTGTTGCATTGCCCATCACGATTCAGCATTTACTAAATAACATGATGGGAGTTGTCGATAGTATTATGGTATCAGCAATCAACCAAGTTACAGCAGTTGGTACAGCACTTCAACTTGAGTTGCTTGTGTTAACGATTGTTTATGGTGTGGCAAGTGGTGCTTCAATTTATATTGCACAGTTTTATGGTGCGAAAGATCGTAGTGGACAACAAAAAGCATTTGGATTTGGACTGGTATTATCGCTAATTGTTGCACTTGTATGGTATTTAATTGCTCACTTCTTTGGTGAACAAGTAATTACTTTTTACATCAAAGATCCTGAAGTTATAGCAAGTGCGTTAGCTTATTTAAGTATTGCTAAATATTCATACTTTCCATTTGCATTACTCATGATGTTTAGCTTTGCATTTCGTTCAATTCAAAAAACAACGATACCGATGATCATCGGTGTTGTGTCGATGGCTTTAAATATACTTTTAAATTATCTGTTGATATTTGGACATGTTGGCTTTCCACAACTAGGGGTTGTTGGGGCAGCTTATGGAACATTGATTGCACGTGTCATTGGTGTTGGTTTGTATATGATATATGCTATAAGTAAAAGAGAGTCTTTTATGGGGACACCAAAGCAATTGCTCAACATAAGCAAACATCAATGGAATGCAATGGCAAAAAGGACGTATCCATTAATTATCAACGAATTCTTCTTTGGACTTGGTTCTACAATGTTTATTCGCTTCTATGGTACATTAGGTACAAATGCTATGGATAGTTACTATGTTGGGCATAAGTTATCACAAATGTTTATGTTTGTAGTTATGGGAGTAAATGCTGCGACAGCCGCAATCTTAGGAGCTGATTTGGGTAAAGGTAATTTAGATCAAGCTAAAGAAAATGCTCATCATTTTATTGGTTTAGGTTTATTTCTATCAACTATCATGGTTGGTATAATTGTCGTATTAGCACCTGTACTTGTAGGCTTGTATCAGCTAGATAATCCACTTGTAATAGAAAGTGCAATTATGATTGTGCGATTCTTTGCATTACGCTTAGCCTTTCGGATGTTCAATGTTATGATTTTTGCTTCTTTACGAGCAGGTGGGGATGCCAACTACTTAACGTTTATCGATGCAGGTATATTATGGTTGGTTGGCCTACCATTGGCATACATTCTTGTTTATTTCGTGCAATTAGACAATTTACCAGTTATATTATTAATAGTACAAATCGAGCAACTTGTTCGGTTAGTTATAGGTTCCATTCGTGTCAAACGTGGTATTTGGCTTAAAAATTTGACACATGAGTTAGCATAGGAGGATACAATGGAAGCAATGTTAAAAAAAGGGGAGCGCTACCTTGAGCGTTATGAGAATTTAGACAAACAGTTAATGGAAGAAGAAACACTCAAAGATCCTAAGAAAATGACTTCAATCGCAAAAGAGCAAGCTTCAATTCGTGAAATTGTAGAAGTGTTTAAGCAATTCAAAAGTATTTCTTTACAATGTGAACAAGCCAAAAAACTACTACAGGAAAACGATCAAGAAATGATTGAAATGGCTCAAATGGAAATCGATGAGTTAGAACCACAAATTGAAAAGTTAGAAGCAGAACTTGAAGTTTTAATGTTGCCGAAAGATCCTGATGATGATAAAAACGTTATTATGGAAATTCGTGGTGCAGCTGGTGGAGATGAAGGTAATATTTTTGCTGGTGACTTATTTAGAATGTACTCAAAATTTGCAGAAACGAAAAACTGGAAAGTGGAAGTATTAGAGGCAAGTGAAACCGAATCAGGAGGATACTCACTAATCTCCTTTTTAATCAAAGGAGAACAAGTGTATCGTTATTTGAAGTTTGAATCTGGTGCTCATCGAGTACAACGAGTCCCAAAAACAGAAACTCAAGGACGAGTGCATACTTCAACTGCAACAGTACTTGCTTTACCTGAAGCAGAAGAACAAGACATTGAAATTAATCCAGATGATTTAACGATTGAAACTCATCGTGCAAGTGGCGCAGGTGGACAACACGTAAATAAAACTGATTCTGCTGTTCGTATTACTCATGTCCCATCAGGAATGACAGTAAATGTACAAGAAGGTCGATCACAGCATGCTAATCGTGATTTAGCTATGAAGATTATTCGTGCAAGAGTATATGAATATTATCAAGAGAAGTTAGAAGCAGAAAAAGGAGAAGAACGACGCTCGAAAATAGGGAGAGGGTCACGTTCTGAAAAAATCCGCACTTACAATTATCCACAAAACAGAGTTACCGATCATCGCATTGGACTTACCATTGTGCAATTAGATCGAATTGTGGAAGGTAAGATGGATGATGTTTTTGATGCACTATTAACTTGGGAACAACAAAAGAAATTGGAAGAGCCAATCAATGGTAACACCTAGAACTTTACTTGTTGAAAATAAAAAAAGCGTGGATGATGAGTATTTTGTTGCGTTGTTTAAGCGATTATTGTTTGAAATGCTTCAAGATAAAGACATTGACTTGTTTAACAACATGGATAAACAACTAGATGAAGATTTTGTTAAGAAATATCAAAACAACAAACAACGATTACATAATCATGAACCTTTAGGTCATGTATTGGGATATGAATGGTTTTACGGTTTGAAATTAAAAGTGAATCAAGATGTTCTTATTCCACGAAATGAAACAGAAGAACTATGTGGAAATGTGAGTGCAGATATTTTTGATTACTTTGATGAGAATGTGGATGTGGTGGACATTGCTACTGGTAGTGGTGCACTTGCATGTGCAATTAAAAGTGATTTTCCAAATGCACATGTTGTGGCTTGTGATATTAGCGAAAAAGCGATTGACATTGCCAAAGAAAATGCGCTTGCTCATCAACTTGACATAACGTTTCTTGTTGGAGACATGGCTCAACCATTAATTGAAAAACAGCTTAAATTTGATGTGGTTATGTGCAATCCACCTTACATAAAAAACGATGAGGAAATCGAGTCATCTGTAAAAGATTTTGAACCTCATGTTGCTCTTTTTGGTGGTGATGATGGATTAGATTTGTATCGGAAAGTACTTGATCAAGTTCCATTTATTATTAAAGAGAAAGCGCTTGTAGCCTTTGAAATTGGATATGATCAAAAACAAGCATTATTGAAAGAAATAAATGATCGCTTTAAAGATGTTACAATCATTTGTAAACAAGATGTGAACAATAAAGATCGCATGATATTTATTTATTTCAATATAACACCTTAATTCAGGTGTTTTTTTGTGATTTGACTTCGAGTCTCCTTAAATAGGATAAAGTGTGATAAAATAATTATGAAATTTGGAGAGTGCTATGGAAACGAAAATACTAAAAAAAGACGACATTAAAAAAGTCGCAGAGATTTTAAAATCTGGTGGATTGGTTGCCTTTCCAACAGATACTGTCTATGGTTTAGCTTCCCTTGCTAATCATGCAGAAGGTGTTAAACGATTAAAAGAAGTAAAACAACGCCCTGATGATAAACCATTCCCAATGATGGTAGCTTCTATTGATCATATTGAGGCAGTTGCTTCTTTAAACATTCGTGATCGTCAACTGATTACTCGTTGGATGCCTGGAGCATTAACAGTAGTTTTTAATAAGAAAGAATCTTATTTAGATGATCAACAAAAAGAGTTTAAAACAATTGGCGTCCGCATGCCGGATGACCCTTGGATTTTAGATTTAATTAAAGAGGTAGGACCTCTTTTAGTGCCTAGTGCTAACATATCTAATAATCCTCCAGCAAAAGATTTTGAGGAAGTATACCATAGTTTTGATGCAAAAATTGATGCTATTGTTGTGGGATTTACGCATGACAAATCACCATCAACGGTGTTAGATGCAACACAAGAAGAACTAACGGTTTTAAGAGAAGGTGATATTACATTGGAAGAAATAAAACATGACTTAATGGAGTATTTACCATTAACCATTGCTTTAGCAACTGATCATGGTGGTTTCCATATGAAAGAAACACTTAAATCAATGCTTGAAAAATGGGGTTATGAAGTCATGGATTTTGGAGGTTTTGATCCTGAAAGTATCGATTATACAGATACAGTGTATCCAGCAGCGAAAGCTGTTGTTGCTAAAGATGCAGATTTAGGTATCGTATTTTGTGGTACAGGAATTGGTGCATCCATTACAGCAAACAAAGTAAAAGGAATTCGCTGTGCCTTAGTTAATGACCTTAATCTAGCTCAAGTAACACGTGAGCATAACGATAGTAATGTTTTAGCGATGGGTGGGAGAGTCATTGATGAAGAGACCATGATTAAAATTGTTTCTCGTTGGTTAACAACACCATTTAGTCATGACCAACGACACCAACGTCGAATAGATAAAATTAAAAAGATAGAGGATATTGAAATCGATGACTAACCAAGAGGTCTTTTCAATCATTGAAAATGAAAAGCAGCGACAAGAAAATACGATAGAGTTAATTGCTTCTGAAAACTTTGTAAGTGATGATGTCTTAAGAGCAACTGGAAGTGTATTGACAAACAAATATGCAGAAGGCTATCCAAACAAACGCTATTATGGTGGTTGTTATGAAGTGGATAAAGTTGAAAAGCTTGCACAAGATTATTTGAAAGAGTTGTATCATGCAGAGCATGTTAATGTTCAACCCCATTCGGGTTCAAGTGCAAACATGGCAGTTTACATGTCTGTGTTAAAACCAAATGATACTGTGTTGGGTATGGACTTAAAATCAGGAGGACATTTAACACACGGACATCCCTTAAGCTTCTCAGGTATTTTATACAACTTTGTAAGTTATGGTGTTGATGAAACAACCCATCAAATTAATTATCAACAGGTTAGAGAGCTTGCACTAAAACACAAACCTAAACTAATTGTGGCTGGAGCAAGTGCGTATCCACGTGTTATTGACTTTAAAGCATTTCGTGAAATCGCAGATGAAGTAAATGCCTATTTGATGGTGGACATGGCACACATTGCAGGTCTTGTAGCTGCAAAGCAACATCCTTCACCTGTCCCGTTTGCTGATTTTGTGACTTCAACGACGCATAAAACACTAAGAGGACCACGTGGAGGGATCATTCTATGCAAAGAAAAGTTTGCAAAAGAGATCGACCGAACTGTATTTCCTGGAATTCAAGGTGGACCACTAATGCATATTATTGCTGCAAAAGCGGTAAGTTTTAAAGAAGCATTAGATGAAAGCTTTGTATCCTATCAACAACAAGTAGTTAAAAATGCAAAAGCAATGGCTGATGAATTTAGCAAACACAATGTTCCTGTTATTAGTGGGGGTACTGACAATCATTTGGTTTTAATTGATGTCTTTAGTGCCTTTGAAATCTCTGGAAAAGAAGCAGAGGAAAAATTAGAAATTGTGCATATAACTACAAATAAAAATACTATTCCATACGATGCGTTATCACCAATGGTTACAAGTGGACTTCGATTAGGTAGTGCGGCAATGACAACTAAAGGATATAAGGAAGATGATTTTAGACAAATTGCTCGTTGGATTGTAGAAGCATTGAGCAACAACAAAAAGTTAGAAGTATTAGAAAAAGAAATTGATGCATTTATACAAGAGAAAAAATAAGGAGAAACTATGTTACACGTATTAAATCACCCATTAATTACACACAAGCTTACTCAAATGAGAAACAAAGAAACAGGTACAAAAGACTTTCGTCAAAATTTAGATGAAGTTGCAGGTTTAATGGCTTATGAAATATCAAGAGATTTACCATTAGCTCCAGTAACAATACACACTCCGGTTGGAGAATGTGATACGTATGAGTTAGAAAAAAGCGTGGTACTCATTCCTATTTTAAGAGCAGGTTTAGGTATGGTAGATGGCATATTAGATTTAATTCCAACTGCTAAAGTTGGTCATGTGGGATTGTATAGAAATGAAGAAACACTTCAACCACATGAATATTACGCAAAATTTCCGATTAACATGAAAGAATCTGTCGTTATGGTATTAGATCCAATGCTGGCAACTGGTGGCTCTGCAAGTGCAACAATTTCATTACTTAAAAAACATGATTGCAAATCGATTAAACTAGTGTGTCTCGTTGGTGCTCCTGAAGGGGTAAAACGTGTAGAAGAAGACCATCCTGATGTGGATATTTACTTAGCAGCACTTGATGAGAAATTAAATGATGTTGGTTATATCGTACCTGGTTTAGGTGATGCAGGAGATCGAATTTTCGGAACAAAATAATGAAAAACGCAATATTAAAAGCATTAGGACTTGGTTTTGTTATTGCCCTAAGTGTTGGAGGATTTTCCTGGCTTGGCTATTATGTGGACACTAAGTTACAAACACAACCAATTTTTATTGTTGTCGGTTCTTTGTTTGGTGTTATTAATGCTTTTTATTATTTATGGAAGTGGACAAAAGAATGAAACAAGAATACACAAAAGCAATGAGTAGAAAAACACTATATGTTGGTTTGGCTTTAGCCTTCGTGTTAAGTTTTATACATATAAAATATGGCTTAGGTTTGCTAGTTGGTTTAGTCGTAGGACAAATTAATTACTACTTTACAGCCAATTATGTGGATAACTTATTTTTTGAAGGTAGGTTTGTTGTCTCTTCCTTTATTGTGTACGCTGTGGTAAACTATGGTTTGATGATTTTAGCGTTTTTACTAAGTGTATTTTTACCTAGTTTTGTTAGTATATACATGGTTGCTCTTGGTCTTATTATGTTAAAATTAGTCATATACTTTGTAGAAATTGTTTTTTACAAAAAAGGAGGATCAAAGAAATGATTGGTAATATTACAATTCAAATTCAAGCTGAAGTAATATCAATTGTAATTGTAACCTTACTTTTAATTGTGTTTGCTTTAGTAGTCAATTACAAGATTAAACACGCTGATCCTTTAGAAAAACCAAAAGGAATTGTTTTATTTGCAACGATGATTGTGGAAATGTTATCAAAGCTCACGAAAGAGAATATCAATCATAAAAGTGCACCTAATTATGCGCCATATATTGCGGTATTAACGTTGTATTTGTTAGTGAGTAACTTTTCTGGATTAGTTGGGTTGAGTCAACCTACAAAAAATTACAGTGTAACATTAACACTCGCTTTAATTACATTTGTACTTATTCAACGTGCAAGTATTAAATCCGTTGGGGTTTTAGGGTATATCAAAAGTTTTTTTGATCCTCACCCAGTGTTCTTTATTATGAATTTCTTTAGTAAAATTGCACCAGCGATATCTATGTCGGTGCGTTTATTTGGAAATATTACAAGTGGTTCTATTATTTTATTATTAGTGTATGGATTTACAGCCTATTTATCAGGTTTCTTTCCTATTATTGGTAATATAAACTTTATTGGACCATTTATTGCACCATTTTTACATTTCTACTTTGATTTGTTTGTTGGCGCAATACAAATGTTTATTTTTATTTCATTAACAACAGTGTTTATTGGCAATGAGTTTGCACAATAAAAGAAAGAAAAGGAGATAGATTATGGATGTAGGACAAGGATTGATTGCAATTGGTGCAGGTATTGCAATGTTAGCAGGTATGATGACTGGATTTGGTCAAGGTTACGCTGCAGGTAAAGCAGTAGAAGCTGTAGGTAGAAACCCAGAAGCAGAAGGTAAAATTCGTTCAATGCTAATTTTAGGTGCTGCGATTGCGGAAACAGCAGCGATTTATGGTATGTTAATCGCCTTTGTAATTATTTTTGTACTCTAGATTAATAACAGGAGGTGATGGACATGTTTGATATTGATATTTTAGGGAGTTTGATGCCTGATCCCATCACGATGCTTGCACAACTTATGGCTACTGGCATATTGTTGTTGGTCTTTAAAAAGTATTTATGGGCGCCTGTGAGTGATTTTCTTCAAAAACGAGCCGATGTAGCTCAACAAGCTTTGGATGATGCTTATCAAGCAAAAGAAGAAGCATTAGAAAAACAAGAACAAGCAAAACAACAGCTACAAGATGCGTCAGAAAAAGCACAACGAATTATTGAACGTTCTGAAAATGAAGCGAAGAAAATAAAGAGTCAGTTGCTTAGTGATGCACAAAATCAAGCTAAATTAAAGATTGAACAAGCTAATAGTCAAATTGAGCTACAACGCAGAGAACTTCAAAGCAATATTAGAAAAGAAATAGTTGATGTTGCGATGTTAGTTAGTGAGCGTTTGATGCATGATAAAATTGACGAGACATTTGATCGTGATGTTATTCAAACATTCTTAAAGGATGTCGATAAGTCATGAGTAAAATAGCTAACCGTTATGCGGTGGCGCTTTTTGAGCTTGCAGTGGAAGAAGATCAAATTGATCGTTACCAACAACAATTAGCATGGATTAAAGAAGTGTTTCATGATGACACTGTTTTTCAGTTTTTCACTTCGATAAAAGTAGACAAGCTAAAGAAAAAAGAAATGTTATCAACAATCATGCAAGATCAAGTTGATCAACACATGATATCGTTTTTAATGATATTAATTGATAAAAAGCGGGTTTCATTTATTAAAGCCATTGCCGATCAATTTCATTCATTATGTAATAAACATTACAATATTCAAGAAGGTTATGTTTATTCCATTCGAAAACTAAGTGAACAAGAACATAAAGAAATAGAAGATGCAGTTTCAAAGAAGTTAAACAGTACAGTTAAACTTAAAAACTATCTTAACCCTCATTTAATTGCAGGAGTTAAAGTAGTTGTGAATGATACAGTCATTGATGCATCATACCAAGCACAGATGAGTCAATTAAAAGCCCAATTACTAAAGGAGAGCAGGTGATCATATGCAGTTAAGACCGGAAGAAATTAGTTCTTTAATTAAAGATCAAATAAAAAATTATCAAAATGAACTTCAAGTCGACGATGTTGGCTATGTGTTAAGTGTAGGTGATGGTATTGCACTTTTACACGGTTTAAACAACGCAATGGCGGGAGAATTATTACTATTTCCAAACGATGTTGTAGGAATGGTATTAAACTTAGAAGAAGATCATGTTGGTGCGGTATTAATTGGATCTGATGCTTTAATCAAAGAAGGCGATGAAGTTAAACGTACAGGTAAAATTGTCGAAGTAAATGTTGGTGATGCATTGCTTGGTCGTGTTGTTAATGCTTTGGGGTATCCAATTGATGGATTGGGTGAAATCGTAAGTGATAAAACTCGTCCAGTAGAACGAGTTGCACCAGGAGTTATGACACGAAAATCAGTCAATCAACCAGTTCAAACAGGACTTAAAATAATTGACTCCATGATTCCAATTGGTCGTGGTCAACGTGAGTTAATTATTGGAGATCGTCAAACAGGAAAAACAGCAATCGCGATTGATACTATTTTGAACCAAAAAGGTCAAAATATGTATTGTATATATGTTGCGATAGGACAAAAAGCGTCGACAGTTGCTCAAATAGTAGAGAAATTAAAACAACACGGTGCCATGGAATACACAACAATTGTGAGTGCTACTGCATCAGAAATGGCACCATTACAATACATTGCACCATATGCAGGATGTGCTATTGGAGAAGAATGGATGGAACAAGGTAAGGACGTTTTGATTGTGTATGACGATTTATCAAAACATGCTGTTGCTTATCGTACCATGTCGTTATTGTTGCGTCGCCCACCAGGACGTGAAGCTTATCCTGGAGATGTTTTTTACTTACACTCTCGTTTGTTAGAAAGAGCTGCCCGTTTAAATGAGAATTATGGTGGTGGTTCATTAACTGCTTTACCCATTATTGAAACGTTAGCTGGAGATATTAGTGCGTACATTCCTACTAATGTTATTTCCATTACAGATGGACAATTGTTTTTACAAACAGAATTGTTTAACTCTGGTGTTCGACCTGCAGTAGATAGCGGATTAAGTGTATCTAGAGTAGGTTCTGCAGCACAAGCAAAAGCTATGAAGCAAGTATCTGGGTCATTAAAGTTAGAATTAGCTCAATATCGTGAACTTCTTGGATTTGCACAATTTGGTTCTGATTTAGATGCGTCTACAAAACGTATCATTGATCATGGGGCACGATTAACTGAACTATTAAAACAAAAACAATATTCACCAATGACGTTAGAATACACCGTAATTTCTTTATTCTGTGCAAAAAATAAGTTTTTAGAAGCAGTCGATGTGGAAGAAGTTCAAGAGTTTGAAACGCTATTGCATCGCCACTTTAAAGATGAAAACCCAGAAATAGTGGAAGAACTAGCAACTAAAAAAGCCATTTCTGATGATTTACATACAAAAATGTATGAAGCATGTGCAGAGTTTGTGGATTTGTTTAAGCAAATGAAAGGGAAAAGCTAATCAATGCCTGCAGGTAAGCAAGCGATAAAACGTAGAATTCGTTCTGTAGAAGCAACTAAAAAAATAACGCAAGCCATGGAAATGATTGCCGTTAGTAAGTTTCAAAAGCAGAAACAAATTCTAGAGAAAAACAAAGAATATAGTAATACTCTTGAAAAGGTATGTAACCAAATATTGGCAAATACCGAAGATCGAGATGTTTTATGGACGCAAAAAAAGGAAGATACACATCCACTAATTATTGTGTTTACTTCTGATTTGGGTTTATGTGGTGCATACAATGCCAATGTTCTAAAACATTTTAAAAATCAAGATGTTAGAGGAACCTATGTTGTCGTTGGTGCTAAAGGATATAGTTGGTTTAAGTATCGTGAATTTACTGTTGAAAACCAACCAATGCATAGTGATGAATTAACATTTAAAACAATAAGTGATGCCATGGTGGAAATAATTGAAAAATATCGAAACAACGAAATTACTTCGATTCGTGTATTTTATACAAAGTTTAATAACTCGGTGAGTTTTGAACCAGAAACGAAACAGTTATTACCATTTACATCCTCAGACAATCAAAAAGATGTGTTGTCTGCAGAAACTATTTTTGAACCAGATGCACAAACAATATTGGATCGATTAATACCGATGACGATAACATCCATGGTGTATCGATTGTATTTAGAATCAAAAACAAGTGAACAAGCTTCCCGTCGAATTGCGATGGAAAATGCAACAGACAATGCTGAAGAAATCGTTGAAGAACTTACATTGAAATATAATCAGTCAAGACAAGCCGCAATAACACAAGAATTATCTGAAATTATTGCTGGTGCAGATGCATTGTAGAAAGGGTATATTATGAAACAAAAAGTAGGAAAACTTATTCAAATTATTGGACCGGTTGTAGACATACGTTTTAATGAGCAAGAGTTACCGGCACTTAACAATGCTATCGAAATTTTCTTCAATGACAAACGACTTGTGGTCGAAGTTGCACAACATGTTGGAGATGATGTGGTTCGATGCATATCGATGGGTTCAACCGATGGGCTAACTCGTGGATTAGATGCGTTTGATACCAATGCTCCAATTAGTGTTCCAGTAGGTAAAGAAGTATTAGGTCGTATGTTTAATGTGTTAGGGGAACCTATTGATGAAAAAGAAGATATTGATCCAAGTGTTAAACGTGATCCGATTCATCGTTTAGCTCCAACATTTAAAGAACAGCAAACAACATCCGAAATATTGGAGACAGGAATTAAAGTAGTCGATTTATTATGCCCGTATGCAAAAGGTGGTAAAGTTGGACTTTTTGGTGGTGCTGGTGTTGGTAAAACTGTTGTCATGCAAGAGTTAATTCATAACATTGCAAAAGAGCATGGTGGTTTATCTGTTGTAGCGGGGGTTGGAGAACGTACTCGTGAAGGTAATGATTTGTACCATGAAATGAAAGATGCCAATGTTTTAGATAAAACGGTATTAGTGTATGGACAAATGAATGAATCTCCAGGTGCTAGAATGCGTGTTGCTTTATCGGGATTAACCATGGCAGAACATTATCGTGATGTTGATCATCAAGATGTGTTGTTGTTTATTGATAATATCTTTAGATTTACTCAGGCTGGTTCTGAAGTTTCCGCCCTACTTGGACGTATGCCATCTGCTGTTGGATATCAACCAACATTAGCAACTGAAATGGGTCAGCTACAAGAGCGTATTACTTCAACCAAAGAAGGTTCAATTACATCTGTTCAAGCAATTTATGTTCCAGCAGATGATTTGACGGACCCTGCACCTGCGACTGCATTTACACACCTTGATGCAAAAACGGTACTTGATCGTTCCATTGCAGCTCTAGGTATTTATCCTGCAGTAGATCCTCTTGATTCAACAAGTCGTATGCTAGATCCTCTTGTAGTTGGAGATGAGCACTATGAAGTTGCTAGAGGTGTTCAACAATTATTACAACGATACAAAGAACTACAAGATATTATTGCGATATTAGGTATGGATGAATTATCCGATGAAGATAAATTGATTGTTAATCGTGCGCGTCGAGTTCGTAACTTTTTATCCCAACCTTTCCATGTTGCAGAACAATTCACTGGTAATCCAGGAATATTTGTGCCATTAAGCGACACGATTGCAAGTTTTAAAGAAATCTTAAGTGGGAAAGTGGATGACTTACCTGAGAATTCATTTATGTATTGCGGTAATATTGATGAAGTTATTAAAAAAGCTAAAGAGAGTGAATAGTTATGTTTAAAGTTAGAGTTGTTACACCAAATGGGTTGTATAAAGTTTTTGAAACAGAAATATTGAATGTTGAAACAACCGAAGGACAATTAGGTATCTTAAAAAATCATATGCCGATTGTTGCTATTTTAACTATTTCTACAATGACTACACAAGAAAGCGATGGACGACACTCTTATGCCATTGCAGGTGGGACATTGTATTTTCAAAACAATTTGGCGACAATTTTAGCGGATGCAATAGAACGTAGTGATGAAATTGATGTAAAACGAGCTCAACAAGCAAAAGAAAGAGCTGAACAATATATTTCTAAAAGAGAAGGTGTCGATGTTAAACGTGCTGAAGTAGCACTTAAAAAAGCGATTAATCGAATAAAGGCAGCTTCATAAGGAGTTGATAGTATGAATCCAATTGTTCGAATAAGTATCCATTTTATTAGTTTTGCGATTGCTATGATCGGATTAAGTAGTATTGATTTTAATCGGTTTTTAAAGAAAAACAAAGTGTGGCAAGCACAAACATTATATCTTGTTTTAGCCATGGTCTTAGGTTATGGTGTAGCTCAATTTCTTATACATATTATGTGGAATACAATTCCATAGGCACATAAAATTGTTTGTGTTATAATACAAATGCTTTTAAAAGAAAAAGGACGTGACATTATGTGGTTTTCAAAATCAGTAGGTATTGACTTAGGTACAGCAAATGTACTTATCTATGTTAAAGACGAAGGCGTAGTTTTAAATGAGCCAGCTGTTGTTGCATTGGATGCCGAAACAAAAAAGACTTTATCTGTAGGTCAAGACGCAAAGGATATGCTAGGTAGAACACCTGGTAGAATTATGGCAATACGTCCATTAAAAGATGGTGTTATTGCTGACTTTGAAGTTACAGAAATTATGCTACAGCATTTTATCCGCAAATTAAAATTAAAAGGGATGTTTTCACGTCCAACAATTTTAATCTGTTGTCCTTCTAATATTACTTCAGTTGAGCGTAATGCGATTCGTGATGCGGCTTATCGTGCAGGTGCTAAAAAAGTATATATCGAAGAAGAGCCTAAAGTTGCAGCAATTGGAGCTGGATTGGATATTTCAAAACCAAGTGGAAACATGGTGTTAGATATTGGTGGTGGAACCACTGATGTAGCTATTTTGTCGTTGGGTGAAATCGTTACGAGTACGGCACTTAAGATTGCTGGTGATAAACTAGATCAAGACATCATCAAATATGTTAAAGAGTCATATAAATTATTAATTGGTGATCGTACTGCAGAAGAAATTAAAAAACGTATTGGTACAGCATGGCGTGGATCATCACAAGACACCATGGACGTTAGTGGACGTGACTTAGTTACAGGACTACCACACACCATTACTATGAACTCTGAAGAGACAGAATTAGCAATGCGAGAAAGCTTGCAAGATATTGTACGCGCATGTCGTACAGTATTAGAACAAACACCTCCAGAATTATCTGCGGATATTGTAACTAGAGGTATTGTGTTAACTGGTGGTGGAGCACTACTTAAAGGGCTTGATGAACTTATTATGAATGAGTTAAACATACCTGTTTATGTGGCAGAAAATGCACTTCGTTGTGTCGCAGAAGGAACAGGAATCATGCTCGAAACATTATCAACAAGAAGATAAGAGAAATCTTATCTTTTTATTTTAAGGAAAGTAGGTAGTTGTCTCATATTCTACATCAAGGAGACTTGATATGGAAAGCATTGAAAAAGACAAAAGTAATCGTAAATTGCAAATTATAGAAGAGTATACGCAAATATATAAACAATATTTAATGACGCTCCCACTATTTAAAGTGGAGATGGAAAAAATAAGTGGACAAAACCGATTTGAGCGATCAGATCCTACTTATTTAAAGCATTTTAACAAGACCGTTAAAATTGGTGATGTATGTTACATCGATTTTGGTCATGCTTATACTTATGAGGCAGGCTTTCAACATTTTGGCGTTGTGGTAAACATGTGTGGAAATAAAGTGCTTGTCATTCCAATGACTTCTAATCCTGATACATATAAAAAAGCAGACCCAACTAATCATTATCCACTACCACAGTTGTTTCAATTAAAACATGTCAAGGGATTAAACAAAAATTCTGTCTGTTTTTTACACGATGCAAAGTTTATTAACAAAGCAAGAATTATTGATAAAAAAGCACACATTGATCCTGCTAGTAGCTTATTTAAAGAACTTAAGGAACGCTTACTACTAACAATTCAACAAACATAACATTAGTTTGGTATAATAATACAGGTGATAGTATGTTTGAAGCGTTAAAAGGTAAATGGATAGTGGGAGTTTCAGGACAAAATGATTCAATGGCACTTCTTAGTATGTGTGTAAAACACCAGATGGATGTAGTGGCATGTATTATTGATTATCAAATGCGGACTTCATCTAAAGAAGAAGTAAACTATGTTCAATCCTACTGTGATAAACACAACATCTACTGTGAAGTTATCATAGCTCCACAATTTACAAAAAACTTTCAAGCTAAAGCACGAGATTTTCGGTATCGTGTTTTTTCACAAGTCGTTAAAAAACATAATGCTAATGGTGTTCTTGTGGCACATCATAAGGATGATCATATTGAAACTATCTTATGGCAATTAAGTCGAAATCATCGAGTAGAATATGTTGGGTTACAAAGAGAATCGGTTATTCAAGACGTACTTATTAAACGAGTGTTACTTGATGTTACAAAAGAACAATTACTAATGTACAACAAAGAAAACAACATCAGATACTTCGAAGATGAAAGCAACCATGATACAAAATACACACGAAATGCTATCCGAAAAAAAATCGCTTCTTTTTCATCGAAACAAAAAGAAGAAATCATTTTAAAAGCAAAGCAGAAAAACACACAACTTAAAAAAATTAGAAGCGAACTACAACAACATCTTCAATCAAAAATTGATATAACGATATTGTTGTCGCTAGATAGTGAAAGACAGTATGAACTACTTTGGATGTACTTTAGTATGACGCACTATCCATATTCGATATCAAAAAAACAATTAGGTGAAATAGTGGATCAAGTAAAACAGAATAAAATCGGAATGATTCCACTAAGAAATAATTATGTTGTGTATTTTCAAGAGAATAAACTCGAACTAAATGAAATAAACAACTATAATTATGAAGTTACTTTTGATACAATTAAGAACGTAAAAACGAAATATTTTACATGCAAGAGTGAAAGTGATACACTTGATGGAGTTTGTGTGTTACAAGAAGATTTTCCAATCACCATACGAAACTTTAGAGCTGGTGATAAAATTAAATGTGAGTTTGGCCATCAAAAGATTACAACTTGGTTTAATCAAGAAAAAATACCTTGGTTTAAAAGAAGTAGTTGGCCCGTCATTGTAAATAAAAATGATGAAATTATTTATGTTGTGGGATGGCGATGTGATGTCAATCATAGCACTAACAATCCCAATTTATTTGTGCTAAAATAAGGAATACACGGAGGAAATATGAGTCAATTACACCAAGATGTAAAGCAAGTATTAGTTAGTGAACAAGAGATTATTGAGCGTTGTAAAGAGTTAGGGAAAACGATTAGCGACTATTATCGTGAGTACGAGCAATTACCTGTTCTTGTCGCAATATTGAAAGGTTCGATTCCGTTTTTATCGGAACTAATCAAACACATTGATTTAAACATTGAAATTGATTTTATGGATGTATCAAGTTATGAAGGAACTGAATCAATCGGAGATGTAAGAATCATTAAAGATTTAGATCGTTCAATCAAGGAAACCCCTATCTTACTAGTTGAAGATATTGTAGATACTGGGCGAACCATTAAAGAAGTAAAACAGTTGTTAAAAAACAAAGGCGCTAGCGAAGTTAAAATTGTAACTTTACTTGATAAACCAAGCCGACGTGTAATCGAAGTAGAAGCAGATTTTATTGGCTTTGAAATCCCAAATGAGTTTGTTATTGGATTTGGGTTAGATTTTAATGAGAAATATCGTAATTTACCATACGTAGGAGTTTTAAAAGACGAATTTTATAAATGAGGAGTAAGTAATGAAAAATAAAAGATTTATAAACATGATTCCTTATTTGATTGTACTCTTAGCAGTGTTTAGTTTATCTTCTATTCTAAATCAAACTGCAATTGAACGTTTAGATTACAATCAATTTAATCAATTGATTAGTCAAAATCGTATTGAGGAAGCAACAGTATCTGTAAGTAATGTTGTTGTAGACATTACAGGAACATACACACAAAATGGTGAAACCATTTCTTTTAGTGCGCGTATTCCAAATACTGAGGAATCAACCAATCAATTAATGGAGCGATTAAACAACAGTGTTGAAAAGGTGAATGTAGTTAATCCATATGAAAGTAATGTGTTCTTGGATACACTTATTCAAATTATACCTTTCTTACTGTTTGGTGGATTTGCCTTTTTCTTGCTTACAAGAATGAACTCAGGTGGAAATTCAAAAGCGTTTGAGTTTGGTAAATCAAAAGCACGTCTAGAAGGAAGCATCAAAGTTCGCTTTGATGATGTGGCTGGATGTGACGAAGAAAAAGAAGAAATGGCAGAGTTAATTTTATATTTAAAGAATCCTAAACGATTTGCAAAAATGGGAGCTCGTATTCCAAAAGGAGTATTGTTAGTTGGTTCTCCAGGTACTGGTAAAACATTATTAGCAAAGGCGGTTGCTGGAGAAGCGGATGTGCCTTTTTATTCCATTTCTGGTTCCGATTTTGTAGAGATGTTTGTTGGTGTAGGTGCAAGTCGTGTTCGTGATATGTTTAAAAAAGCTGTAGCGACAGCTCCATGTATTATCTTTATTGATGAAATTGATGCAGTTGGTCGTCAACGTGGTGCTGGTGTTGGTGGTGGTCACGATGAACGTGAGCAAACACTAAACCAATTGCTTGTTGAGATGGATGGTATTACAGATAATTCTGGTGTAGTGCTTGTTGCTGCAACAAACCGTCCAGATGTATTAGATCCTGCGCTACTAAGACCTGGACGATTTGATCGACAAATTACGGTAAGCTTACCTGATCGTAAAGGACGATCAGCAATATTAAAAGTTCATGCTCGAAATAAGTTTTTAGATGATTCGGTTGACTTAGAAGCATTAGCAAAAAGAACACCAGGTTTCTCTGGAGCTGATTTAGAAAACGTCTTAAATGAAGCTGCAATTTTGGCAGTGCGTGAAGATCGAGATAAGATCACAATGGAAAACTTAGATGAGGCAATTGACCGTGTCATTATGGGACCAGCAAAAAGATCACGTACATATTCTGAACGAGAAAAACGTTTGGTTGCCGTACATGAAACTGGACATGCCATTATTGGTTTAAAACTAGAAGATGCTGATATGGTTCAAAAAGTTACCATCATTCCTCGTGGTATGGCAGGTGGATACAACTTAATGACACCTCGTGAAGAGAAATTCTTAAATACAAAAAGCGACTTCTTATCAAAAATTACAGGACTTCTTGGTGGACGTGTAGCGGAAGAGATTGTATTTAATGAAATAACAAGTGGAGCATACAATGATATTGAACGTGCAACAATCATTGCAAGAGATATGGTTATGTCTTATGGAATGAGTAATTTAGGACCAATTCAATATGAAAAACGTGGTGGAAATGTATTCTTAGGTAGAGATTACAGTTCACAACAAAATTATTCTGGTGAAATTGCTTTTGAAATCGATAAAGAAGTACGTCATATTATTGATGTATGTTATGAAAAAGCTAAGAAACTAATTTCTGATAATCGTGAGTTACTAGATAAGATTACAGATGCACTCATCGAGTATGAGACTCTCACCAACGAGCAAATAGAAGCACTTGCACAAGGCAAAGTATTAGCTGATAAAAACGGTGAGCCAGAAGTAGTGGAAGTTTAAACTTACTCCCCTGGTAACAGGGGATTTTTTTATAGGAGGTTATCAATGGACCAAGTTATTAAAGCACTAGCACATCAAGGTAGAATTCGAATACTTGTTGCAAATACAACAGAGCTTGTTCGATATGCTCAACGTATTCATGAAACATACCCAACTGCATCTGCAGCATTAGGAAGACTTTTAAGTGTGACTGCAATAATGGGAAGCATGTTAAAGAACAAAGAAGATCAAATCACATGCACCATTCGTGGTGATGGCCCTCTTATAAAAACAACAGCGATAAGCAATAGTAAAGGTCAATTAAAAGGTTATGTTGTAGAACCATCAGTGCAATTTATAAATAAACAAACAAAAAAATTAGATGTCGCTAAAGCAATAGGCAGAGGAACATTAGAAGTAATTAAAGATATGGGAATGAAACATAGTTTTGTTTCTAGTGTTGATTTAGTTTCCTCTGAAATTGGAGAAGATTTTGCTCAATATTTTACAGTATCAGAACAAACACCTTCAGCCGTTAGTGTTGGAGTTCTTGTTGGTAAAGACAATCAAGTATTATCAGCAGGAGCAATTGTCATTCAAATGATGCCAGATGCACAAGAAGAAGATATATTAGCAGCTGAACATGTCATTAAGAATTTAAAACCTGTTTCTACAATTTTTAATGAAAGACAAGATGCAAAAAATGTAGCGAGATCGTTGTTTTCTGATGTCGATATTTTAGATGCGCAACCTTTGCAATATCATTGTGATTGTTCCTTTAAGCGTATACGTAGTGGATTAAAGATGATTGATGTTGTTGATTTGAAAGATATGTTAATTGAGGATGAACAAGCAGAAGTAATTTGTCATTTCTGCAAAGAAAAATATGTCTTTGATAAACATGAATTAGCAGAGATTATTAAGGAGAAAATTGAGTTTGATGAAAATAAGAGAAATAAGCCTTCCATCTAATATTATTGTAGGTCCGATGGCAGGTGTGAGTAATCAAGCTTTCCGCAAAATTGTTAAGCAGTTTAATCCAGCACTAATCTATAGTGAAATGGTAAGTGATAAAGCCATTGTGTATAAAAATGAAAAAACACTTATGATGACTAAAGTTGATGAAGATGAAGGACTAGTAAGCATGCAGCTTTTTGGGGCGGATGTTTCTACGATGGTTAAAGCAGCTCAATATTTAGATAAATACAGCAACTGTGCCATCATTGATATCAACATGGGATGTCCTGTTAATAAAGTGGTTTCTAGTAATGGTGGCGCATCTTTAATGAAAACCCCTGATTTAGCGAGTGAGATTGTGTATGCCATAAAACAAAATGTATCAAAACCTGTAACGGTAAAAATAAGAACTGGTTGGGATGAGCACTCAAAAAATGCAGTTGAAATGGCATTAAAACTTGAGCAAGCAGGAGCAGATGCACTTGCGATACATGGTAGAACCCGTTCGAAAATGTATTCAGGTGAGGTTGACTTAGACATGATTAAAAAAGTTAAAGAGGCTTTAACGATTCCTGTTATTGGAAATGGGGATATTGTAAATGGTAAAAGTGCTCAACAAATGTTTGAGACTACAAATGTGGATGCCATTATGATTGCAAGAGCAGTGTGGGGACAGCCTTGGATTATTCAGGAAATAACAAACTATTTGCAAAATAAGGAATTTAATATTAGTATTCAACAACGATTTGATGTTACAATAGCACATGCAAAGGCGCTCATCGATCTTAAAGGTGAGTATACTGCTATTCGAGAAATGCGAAGTCATGGATCTATGGCAGTTAAAGGTTATCCTCATTCGCATAGAGCGAAGGAGAAGATTGCAAATGCAAAAACATTTGAAGAGTTAAAAAGTATACTAAATGATTATAAAGAAAAATTATTGATGGAGGGTTTAGTGTGACACAACAGTTAAACGATCAACAGATAGCACGTAGAGAGAAATTAGAACGACTAAAAGAAATGGGTATTGAACCCTTTGGTCATGCTTTTAATCGTAGTAGCAACACAAAAGAAATTGTTGAAAATTATGAACAGTACGATAAAGAACAACTAGCAGAACTTAACAAAGACGTCGTTATTGCTGGTCGAGTAATGACAAAACGACTTATGGGTAAAGCAGGGTTTATGCATATCCAAGATCAACATGGACAAATGCAAATTTATGTACGCAAAGACACTGTTGGAGAAAAGTGGTTTGACTATTTTGATATGCTTGATTTAGGTGATATTGTCGGTGTATCTGGTACAGTTTTCCGCACCAATCACGGAGAGTTATCAATAAAGGCAAAAGAATTAGTTCATTTAACAAAAGCACTTCGTCCATTACCTGATAAATTCCATGGTTTGCATGATGTGGAAGAGCGTTATCGTAGACGTTATGTTGATTTGATTATGAATGAAGAGGCACGTAAGATTGCCATGTTACGACCAAAAATTATTTCAGCAATACGTGAATATTTTGATAGCATTGGTTGTGTAGAAGTTGAGACACCTGTGTTAACACCAATTTTAGGTGGTGCAGCGGCGCGCCCGTTTGTTACACATCATAATACGTTGGATATGGATTTCTATTTAAGAATCGCAACAGAACTACCTCTAAAACGATTAATTGTAGGTGGATTTGATGGGGTATATGAAATTGGTCGTTTATTTAGAAATGAAGGGATGAGTACAAAACACAATCCTGAGTTTACAACTATTGAAGCTTACATTGCATACAGTGATATGGAAGGCATGATGAACATCATTGAAGAAATGATGGAACATGTCGTTAGAAAAACATTAGATAATACGATGGTAACTTACGGTGATAAACAGTTACAATTAGCTGGTCCATATCGTAGATTGCACATGGTTGATGCAATTAATGAAGCTATTAAAATTAATTTCTTTGAAATGGATGAAAAGCAAGCCTTAGAACTTGCTAAAGAACATGGCATTGAACTTCTTAAGCACCAACAAAGTTATGGACATGTTGTCAATTTATTCTTTGAGAAGTATGCAGAGAAGAATTGTGTTCAACCAACTTTTGTTTATGGTCACCCAATTGAAGTTTCACCACTTGCAAAAGTAAATACAGATGATCCACGATTTACAGAACGGTTTGAGTTGTTTATTGATGGTCGTGAGTATGCAAATGCATTTAGTGAATTAAATGATCCTATTGATCAACGAACTCGCTTTGAAAGCCAACTTAAAGAAAAAGAGTTAGGAAATGTAGAAGCAAGTGAAATGGACATTGATTTTGTGGAAGCATTAGAGTATGGGTTACCACCAACAGGAGGACTTGGTGTTGGGATAGATCGATTAATCATGCTATTAACAAACGCTGAAACCATTCGAGAAGTTATATTGTTCCCCCATATGAGAAACCGATAAAAAGACTAATTTTTAGTCTTTTTTTGTTGTTGTTACTAAAACCCCCAGATAGTCTGGGGGTTCGATAGAGCTTTAGCG
>CAYZMP010000011.1:0-40225 GCA_964479585.1 uncultured Erysipelothrix sp. | reverse complement strand
GTTATGCCTGAAATTTCAATAACTTTCTTCTTGACTATTCATAGTTGGTCTCCATGTTCAGTATACAAAAAACTTGAATTAAATTCAAGTTATCTCTTGATGCTTGAATTAAATTCAAGTAGAATGAAGGTGGAGGTAGATTATGAAACGCGTTATCTTTCATTGTGATATTAATCATTTTTATGCCGGTGTCGAAGAACTCTTTCATCCTGAGATGCGCCATGTTCCAATGGCAGTTGGTGGTGATAAAGAGCGTCGTCACGGCATTATTTTAGCTAAAAACCCTCTAGCAAAGCGCTATGGTGTTAAAACGGGAGAACCGTTATGGCAAGCAAAAGAAAAGTGTCCTGACTTGCACATTTTGCCTGCTCGATTTTCATTATACTTACGTTTTTCGCAATATATTTTCAAAATATATGAACGATACAGCGATAAAATAGAACCTTTTGGTATTGATGAGGCTTGGGTGGATGTAAGTGAATCAATGCTTTTATACAACGATCCAATGACATTAGCACAAAGAATTGCACAAGATATTTATCGTGAATATGGTCTTAGTGTTTCCATTGGTATTAGCTTTAACAAAATCTTTGCCAAGCTTGGATCGGATTATAAAAAACCAAGGGGGATTACCTTAATTGAACCTGATTCTGTCGCTAGTATTGTTTATCCGTTGCCTGTCAGTGATTTAATTTATGTTGGACGAGCCACCACTAAAAAATTAGCACGCTATGGTATTTACACCATTGGTGATTTAGCTAAAAGTGATCCTTTATTGCTAAAACGCCATTTAGGAAAAATTGGGACGATGTTGTGGCATTTTGCCAATGGTGAAGATTATAGTCCTGTCGTCCCTTCTACTGCACAATCACTCATTAAATCGGTTGGTAATAGCATTACCACCAAAATAGACATGAAAAACCTTGATGATATTACTATTGTCGCTACAGTATTGTCTGAAAGTGTTGCTTCACGATTAAAAGCGTATGGATTTTTATGTCGTTGTGTAAGTGTCTCTATACGTGATGAACATTTATCAAGTATTACCCGACAAAAAGTGCTTTCTACTACAACCAACATAAGCAAAGAAATACTTAGTGCAGCCATGGAGTTATTTAGACAAAACATTAATGAAGGCACAATCATTCGTAGTATTGGTATTAAAGCAGAACATTTAGTAAGTGATGTAACCCCAACGCAAACCAATCTGTTTATCCCCTTTACACATCAAATAAAAGAGCATAAAGTAGATTGTGTCATGGATGATATTCGCAAGCGCTTTGGGTTTAATGCCGTTGCTCGTGCTTCACTTGCCTTAAACAAAACATTGAGTGATTTCAACCCTAAAAATGATCATGTTATCTTTCCTGTAAGTTTTCTTAAATAATGAAAAAAACATACGTTAGTGTTGTTGCGTTGTATGATCAAGATGGCACCATCACTCCAATAAAAATTGTATGGAAAGATAATATCATGTACAGCATTGATAAAATTACTCAAAAAACAGTAGCGGCTTCTTTAAAATCTGGGGGCTATGGCATGCGCTACACATGCATGATTCATGGACATATGAGATACTTATACTTAGAAGAAACACGATGGTTTATTGAAAGAAAAGAGGACTAGACAATGTGTGGACGATATTTTATAGACATGGAAGACACGAACATTAAAATATGGTTAAACGAAAACAACAACGATGTAAAAGCAAACGAAGTGTTTCCAACCAACAAGGGATTAGTACTTACCTATGATAAAAAAATAATAGCAAAAGCAATCCCTTGGGGATTTAAAAAATGGGACAATAAAGGGCATGTTATTAATGCCCGATCAGAAACAATTGCAACAAACCGCTTTTTTAAACATGCATTTAAACAAAAAAAAGCCATTGTCTTAGCAAGTGGCTTTTATGAATGGAATGATGCGAAAGTAAAACATATCATTACTCCAAAAGATAATAGTATCTTTTATATGGCGGCATTAATCCAAGAAGAAGATCAAGGTTTTGCCATCGTAACACAACAAGCTACACATCCTGTAGCTTCTATTCATAATCGTCAACCGATCATGATTAGCGATGATCATCTAATCCCCTATTTAACACATCAACTAGACGAACAACTTGAATATTATACTTCTAAGAGCATGGATATGCATAGCGTTGTCCGTCAAGCAACGTTGCTTTAGCGAACAATCTTTAAAGAAACACGTCCCCTTTGTTTTTCAACATCGAGTATTTCCACATTGACTTTTTGATTGATACTAAAATGATCCATAGGATGGGCATGGTATGCAATATTACATTTAGAACGATGGACAAAACCATCGTTTTTTAGTCCGATATCCACAAACAATCCAAAATCCACAATATTAGATACAGAGCCTTGCAATATCATTCCACTTTTTAAATCATCCATATCCAACACATCGCTTTTTAATAGTACACCATCAAACTGTTGGCGATAGTCACGATTAGGAGTTAGTAGTTCTTCAATAATATCACTTAGTGTATACGCATCGACCGATAGCGTTTTTGATAATTGATCAATGTTAACATTTCGTAATTTTTCTACTTGTTTTTCATCTTGAACATCATCAATTGACAAATGCTCACATAATCGCATAATAACATCGTAACTTTCAGGGTGAATTCCAGTTTGATCAAACCATGTATCACCATCAAGGATACGTAAAAATCCAGCAGCTTGTTCAAACATTTTTTCACCAAAACCTTTTATTTCTAATAATTGTTTACGATTAGAAATCACACCTTTTTTATTTCGAGTATCAATAATATTTTTAATCGCTGTCTTATTTAACCCCGATACATGAGAAAGTAATGCATCACTTGCAGTGTTAACATTAACCCCCACTCGATTGACTACTTTATCGACCACAAAATCAATTTTTTCCTTTAAGGAGGCATTAGGTAAATCATGTTGGTATTGACCAACTCCAATGGATTGAGGATCAATTTTAATCAGTTCCGATAAAGGATCTTGCAGACGACGTCCTATAGAAATAGCCGAGCGAAGTGAAACATCGAGTTTAGGAAACTCTTTTTTTGCGATGGTAGAAGCTGAATAGACCGATGCTCCTGCTTCAGAAATAATAGCATAAGTAATGTTATCGTTTCTTTCTTTTAAAACCTCACTAACAAGCCTTTCACTTTCTCGTGATGCAGTACCATTACCGATCGCTACAATATCGACATTATGTTTTGTTAGTAGCGTATTTAAGGTAGCTTTAGCTGCTTCTACTTGATGTTGTGGTTCAAAAGGATAAATGGTATCAATGGCAAGCACTGCGCCTATTTCATTAATAATGGCTAACTTACAACCTGTTCGAAAAGCAGGATCTAAAGCAAGCACTACTTTGTCTTTTATTGGTGGCACACTTAATAATGATTCAACATTAAAAGCAAACAAATCAATGGAATGAACATGGGCTGATTCGGTAAGCTCACTACGAATTTGACGAACAATTGTTGGATATGTGTTCTTTTTGACAACTTTATCAAAGTCCTCTTTAATTAGCTTTGCGATGTTTTTATTAGGGTGTAAAAAAGCGTCGTGTCGTTGAAACTTTAAAAACTCATTAATATCATAATTGACACTAATTGTTAGTATCTTTTGTTTTTCACCACGGTTTAAAGCTAGAATGTGATGATGCTGAAGCTTAGAAAATGCCAGTGTAAAATCATAATACATTTTATACACTTGTTTATCATCTTGAGCATTTTTCTTAAGTTTGCTTGTTAATTGGCCATACTTAAAGACAAATGTTTTAAGTTGTCTACGAAATGCAGGTTCATTACTTAAGTTTTCACTTATAATATCACATGCTCCTTCAATGGCTTGTTCAACTGTTTGTACTTCTTCACTGAGAAACTCTTTTGCTTTATCATTTAAGGATATACTATTGTCTTTACTTAGCATCCACTTTGCAAAAGGTTCTAACCCTTTAGCAATCGCAATTGAGGCCTTTGTGAGCTTTTTTTGTTTAAACGGCTTATATATTTCTTCTACTTCACTTAGTCGCTCACAGCTTTGTATTAGGCTTACAAGCTCATCTGTCAATAAACCTTGTTCATCAATCAATCGTACTACATCTTCTTTGCGTTGCTTTAAGTTAATGCCATACTCATATTGTTTTGCAATCGAAAATATTTGTTCTTCATCTAGGCCTAAGGTTGCTTCTTTTCGATAACGTGCAATAAAAGGCACTGTGTTGCTTTGTTCTAACAGTGCCAAAGTATTTTCAATTTGTTTTTTAGAAATGTTTAAATCGGATGATAATTGTTGAATAATGTCCATTCTTTACTCCTTGTTGTCTTTACCTGTTTCATTTATTGGATCAAAGGGTTTATCGTTATCTTGGTTGTCAGTTGTATCTTTTGATAGTTCATCCTTTTGCTTGTCTAGTTTTTCAAGTGTTGATGTGGCTTCAAAAGATGAACTCAACCGTTGTTTTTTAATCTCTTGTTTACTTAATTGGTTTTCATTTTGTCGCTTCATGATTCGCTTTGTAAGCTTTTTAACTTTCAATAACAACAATAAGTTAGCAAGTAAGCTTAATGATAATGCAATCAAAACCCCCATTATCATCGCAAGATTTGCATCAAATGGCAAGTCAAAGTTAGCAAAGAACCCTTGCTTGATGATTGCAGGAGTAACAACATATATAGAAGCATGATCCATTGTAAAGACAACTTCATTATTTTCGATAATGATGTCTTGATGTTTTAGATCAAGTCTGTTTCTTTCTTCATTGAAGTGATAGACTTGTAGCACCTCATCCGCATTAAAGGTGTCATTTGTATTTAATACAAACATAACAGGTTTTTCAAAAGGACCACTATGATCAAAGTTGATGACGATGGCATTGGCATAGTTTAGTAAACTATTGATTGATTCAGGGATAGCCGATAAAATACTAAATCCATGATTAAAGGTATTTACAACATCAAGGTCCTCTGATTTTATTAACCAATATCCAAGGGAATTGCTTTCACTATCCAAGATATGAAAAGCAACGGATTTGTTTGTGGCCTTTAGTTGATTTAAAAGTGTTTGATCAAAACGACGGCCACGTGTGGTAATCACATTTAACACATCCGCATCTACTTCATCAAGTCTTTCAACTAGTTGTTCTATTTCAAGTGGTGGTAGATTCAATGCTCTAAATACAGTTAGAACATACTGTTTTTCTCTTTCATCTTCAGCAATAACCGTAAACTCAAAACGATTCTCACCAAGTTGCAGTAAATATTCATCCACAGTTACTAGTGTTGCTTTTTCATCTTCAATTTCAGCAGTAATAAATAATTCCTTAACAGGATGTTCGACATTTAAAAAGTATTCTAATGTCTCAGGATCAAACTCTATGTCATATCCTTCCACTTCTAAGGTTGCTAAATTGTTGTTTGTATTTAAAGAACCAGCATATCCATCTTCATCACGACGTACTACATTAATAGTGTACACTCGCTGTTGGTTGTTCTCAGCAACAACCACAAACTCAAAAACATTCGAATATATTTCTAAAGCTCTTGTAATGGTTGCATTACGAATAGATGCTTTGTCATCTTCTTTTTCAACAGTAATGGTCATCTCTTCTACTTCATGATCAACAATAACCGTATAGTTGTTTCTGTTTTTATCAAATTGTAGTGTCCCAGATGACAATGTTATGGACTTCAAGAAGTTGTTTGTTGAGCGAGGATCGTTTCTTGAAATATTTATGGTGTACGTTTTTCTTGCACCATTTTCAGCAGTAACTACCACATTTACAGCGTTTCTACCATAAGCCAAGTTAACTGTACCAATCCCTGTAACAGTTGCTTTTGAATCTGCAACACTAGCACCAACAGTAATACTTGCACTATCGGTCGCAGCTAGGTTGTATGTCGTTGTGTTGGCGTTAAAACTAGGTACTGATGTTCCATTAACAGTAAGTGCAGAAAGGTTGTTGTTAGTGGATTTTGGAGCTACATAAGCAACTGATTTCGAGCTATTTGAACCATTAATTCTAGTTGTTGCTGTTGGGTCAGAACCAACCACATTTGTTAATGACAAACTTGTGGTTGTTCCAACAGTAAAACTAGAGGATGGACGATATGTCACTCTTAAAAAGGCTGTATTACCACTAACTGGAGAACTAAATACCATGTTAAAAGCTCCAGTACCGCTATTTAGTGATCCTGTACCATTCACTAGCAACTCATGACTAACATACGTTAAACGTGCATCCCAGTTAACGGATGCTTGTATTCCACCTAATGCAGTGGATGAGTTTAGATTGTACGTTATGACAACATTTTGAGCTGACTCAATTTGTGATACACCTGATATGGATGTCGAAATCGTATTTGCATTTACTTTAATCGGATCTATAGTCCCAATAAGTAAAAGTACGACTAAAAATTTAAATACATTCTTCATAATTACTCCAATCCTGCTAATTTTCTTGATAGCTTAACTAAATCCAAAATGTCTACGATGTCATCTTGATTGACATCGCTAGCCAACATTCCTAAGTCATCTACTTTATCTATTCCAGCTAGTACTCTACTTAAGCGTACTAAGTCCAATATATCTACAACACCATCTCCATTCACATCCCCTAAAATAACGTTTGGTTGTGTACCTGGATTATCTACTGGTGGATTATTGGTAGCGCCAGTACCTTCTAATACACTGATGTTTATGACTTGTACCAAACTCGGATTAACTTTGTTGTATACAAGTATCTTTGTTCTTCCTTTATGTAGTGGCGTCACAATACCCTCTTGATTGATGCTGACAATTTTATCATTTTGGGCAATAAATACAAACTCATTATTAGATGCAACACTTGGATCTAAAGTAGTTGTAATGACTTCAACTTGATCCTTTTTTTCAATGTAAATATTGTTTTTATTCACTGTGAAACTTTGTGCTTGAATAGCTACATTGACTCCGACAACTGCTCTAACTTCGTTGTTTTGCTTAATTGTTATTGTTGTGCTACCTGAAGCCAATGATTTTACTACTCCAGAAGCACTTACACTTGCTATGTTTGGATGTTTAACTTCATATGTTAATCCAGTTATCTTCGGACTTAAATTTACATCTTTGTTTAACTCATTAAAGATGATTAAACTTTGATCTGTTATGGTTGATTGGGTAGAAGGACTAACTTGTAAAACTAGCTCATGGTTTTGATTTGATTTAATTGTGTAAATTTTGTTGTTAATCGTTGCAGTTAAATTGACATCGGATTTTTTACTTGTGTTAGTGTATTGTTTATTCGATGTGCTAATATCTACTCTTGATTCATTCGTTATCTTGTATGTACCTACAGCTAAGTTTGCGATATCTAATGAACCTTTAAAGCCCATATTATTGACACTAAATGGAATGACATCAATTTCTTTTAGTAAGTTTGCATGATTAACTGATGAAACATCAAAGCTTGTCGTTCTATTATCTGTATCTACTAGTACAATCTTATGTTTTAATTGAGTAGTTTCATAGGGAGTGATTCCACGGTTTAAGTGGTACCCTTCAATGCTTAATTTACCATCAACAAACTCAAGCTTATCAACAACTGCAGTTGAAGGAATATTTACATTATTAAATGACCCGTCATAAAGTGTTTTCAGTGTTGGATTGATTAAATAACCAACACTATTTAACCAATTGTATTCAATCAATTGGTTGCTTGTTGTTGAAAAGCGAATCGGTGATTTATTGACAACAGGCATTGGTGACATCACTTCTACAAATGACTGGTTCGTTTCATTTTTAACATCTGTTACAAGCATAACTTGTTGTTGAAGCGAGTTTCTAAGTGAAAACAGTTCATTATTAGTAGTGGCCGCACTATCTTTTACAGATATAACACCACTTTGCTCAACAAGTGCGATTTGATATTGACCATAATCTTTAAATCCATGATATCGATCTAGACGATATGCATGACCTGCGATTTTATTACCCCAGTATGGATCAGATGCATATTTTGTGTTAAAACCGTTGTTTTTGTTTCCATAAACTTGACCAAAATATCGCCAGTTTTCAGCGCTTAAATACCCACGTAGATTTCTTCCCATATGTTCATACACACTTTGAGTAACACTAGCAAACATATAAGCATCGCCAGGACTTGAATCAAAGGCACCCCATCCAAATAAATTATTTCTAGTTCTAGCTAAATTACTCGTTCCATGACCACTTTCATGAATAGCTAAAGCATACACTAATAGTGCATTAACACCATAAACATTTTGAGCATCGAAAAAGGCATTACCCTCCCCATACATTGCACTACTTGTTTTGCTTGTGTATCCTTGCGATTTTTCTAAATATTCATCCAAGTCTTTTCCATTGTAATTTGACGATGAGCGAAGCGGTAAATATTGGTAATAATTAAAATATTGAGCAACTTGATCATTAACTTTAACTGCATCCTTCATTTGGATATCTTTATAAAATGTAATCGAATCCCAACTATAATAGGTTCCAACATCCAACCAGTTTGGTGCTAAACCATAGGTGTACCAACTAAATCTGCCAGTACTAAAGTTAAACACATGATGCTGTATTTCTTTAACATTAAAAGATTGATTCACTATCACTCGATATTCACTCAGTTGTGGAACTCTACTAAAGATAGCAGGTTGATTGGATAACTTATTGTAGTATTCATTATACGATTGACCACCTAAAGAAATTGGCCATTTTTCTTCGATGTATATCATTGGAATAATGTCTGTTTGTATTAAACGTATATAGCCAACAAATCCAGATGTTTGTATTTTAATTGTTCCAGATCCATCACTTGGATTGTATGCTGTGGTTTCATAATAAGCCATGTCATAATGAGAAGATATATAGGTAGTATCTCCTGAACGATTGGAGTTTCTCCAAATATCTGCTGTAGAACTGTTGCTCGTTCCCGATCCCCATCGAGGTGCATAACTCATTGCTATTGCACGATTAGAGGCAATAATTTTTGAAGGACTCCGTGAAGCTGTGTGAGTAATAATTAAATCAGGATGAGTTGTGTTTGCTTTCATCGCATTGTTTGCTTGCTCAAATGTGTCAAAGCAACCAACCTCACTCACCGATTTATCTTTATTAATGTTTGATAAAACAAATTTATCGCTAGGACAAGCTGCGTTGGCAAAAACTTCCAAATGGACAATGCCCTTTGGAAGCATAGTTAAAACTAGTAAACTAATTAATAGTACAATTACCTTTTTCATTGTGCATCAACCTGAACAGTAATCCACTGGTCTACTACATTGAGTTTAAATTCAAATTCAGTTACATTATTAATAATGGAAGGATCAGGTACATATACATCAAAAAAGATAAAACCAGATGCTTCACTAATAACAGGAACATTGAATAAATTATCAAATTGAACTACTTCGATCGAATCATCAAAGGCTTGTGAAACTTGATTATCAGAAGGAATATTAAATCGAGCTCCTTCAATGTATATTGGGTCTAGTCCTAATGCTTCAATTTCAACTAAAACACCAATAACTCGTGCTGTTGATGGTAATACCATATCAACTTGAGAGCCATCCTCCAATGTTTCAATAATACTAGAATATGTAATTTCACTAACAGATATTATTTTAATGCTGTACAAATCTTCTTCAATAATTTCATCAATGTATGTATTATCATTATTATCATCTTTAAGCTGTGCTAATGAATTTGCTTCAGTAGTTAAATCAAACAACACCGACACCTCTTGTTCTCCTTGAAAAAACACAGTAAGTGTTTCTGATTCATTCACACGTAAAGGAATGAACAAGTTTAATGTAATTTCATCGGTTGTTTCAAAAAATGTAAAATCTAGATCATAGTCTTCATTAGTTAAATCAATATCCATTACAAGTAAATCATCTAAGTACGATTGTACATCTGCTAAATTTACTTGCTGTGAAGTTACAAATCGATTAATCGCAACATTTTGAGGCTCATCTGAAGTTAATGTGATGTTTGCTAAAATAAAACGAAACGACAAATCTTCATCTTCATATAATGTATATTGATTAACAGTTATGTTGGTTTCATTAATGGATGGATCATCATTTCCATTTGGATCATCTATGTCGTTATTGGGTGATAACCATACCATCAGTGTAGAAACCAATGAGATAACTAGCAATATTCCAACAACAGCAATTAGCAGGTTGAGTACATTAATTTTTTTCATGGTTGTCTCCTTGTGCGTGTAATACGTTACTTATTTCTTCCCCCAACCATGGTTGTAATAAAATTTCAACTTTCTTAATTAAACGTAATTGACTTGCGTATTTAACAAGTCGATCAATGTTTTTATGTTCATCATTAATATAACCAGTAATGATTTTACCATAAATTCTAGGATCCATTTTTTTATTGTGACGAATACTATCTAATAAGGTTCTTTCTCTATCAGTTACATTAATTGTGAATCCTTCAAATTTTATTTGGCTATAACCAACATGATAATACTTCTCATCACGAACCATCATTTTCACTGGTAATACTTTGCTTTTGTATTTTTTGCGGCTTTCCATTTTAGAAGCTGCAATCATAACCTTTGGCGGTTCATGTTTTAAATAACCAAAAATATACGCTGCACTTTCCAAACAATATAATGCATCTTTAAAAGCAGAAAAGCAAGCTTTATGTGGAAATTGTAATGCGGCTTTGTGTAAGTAATGACCACGCTTAACACGCACAATTTTCTCTTGCTCAATCAAATCATTAATATTATCAAAATTTGCTCCAGATTTCTTTAGCATTTCTGTTGTTACAACTGGAAATTTTATGGTGTTTTCGCTCATATTTATCACTCACATTTCTTTATTATTGTGTACATTAACTATATTATAAATCACATCAACTATAATTGCAAGCACGCAAAAAAAAGGGCAAGATTTCCCTACCCTTTTATGATTGTGTGTCTGTGTATTTTTTTATAGTTGAAGTTCAGCTTTTAAGCGTTTAGCCATGGCTAATGTTAAAAATAACGTTAGAAAGTCTGCTATTGGAATCGCTGCAAACAAACCCTTGTAGCCAAACACCATTGGGAGAACAAAGATAAGTGGTATCAAAAAGAATCCTTGACGTGAAATGGATAGTATAAACGATTCTCTAACTTTACCAAATGCTTGAAACAAGATCGTAACGACTTGATAGTAGCCAACAAAAGGTAAACCTAGTGCAATGGCTAAAAACATTTTTTGTCCATAATACAGAACTTGTTGATCACTTGTAAATAGCAACAACAACTCTTTTGAAAAGACAACCATAATTATGGCTGAAACAACCGTAAAGACACTCGCCCATAAGCTAGAGTATGTAATGGCCTTTTTAAGTCGTCCATAGTTTTTGGCACCATAATTATACCCTGCAAATGGTAAGAGACCTTGGGCATACCCTATTAAAACAAAGATAACAAGTCCATTGGTTCGTTGTACTATACCAATGGACGCAACAACATCGGTTCCATATCTTGCTGCAACAAAGTTTAATAACAACAACGATATACTAACGAGTGCTTGTCTAAAAAAGACAACGATACCCATTGCAAATATTTCTTTTGCCATTTGTATATTAAACGCCCATACTAGCGGTTTAAAGTTTAATACGGACTGTTTGTTAAACATACGGACAAACAACATGGTTGTTGTTAACATATGTGCAATAATAGTCGCGATTGATGCTCCTTCTAAACCTAGATTAAAACCCCACTCAAACATAAGTATTGGATCAATGACAATATTAAAAATAGCACCACTCATAATAGCTATCATTGGAAAAGTAACATCACCTTCAGCACGCAACAAATTGGACATTGTCATATTCAAAATGGTGGATATCATACCAATAATCATCCATCGAGCATACGTAATTGTAAAATCAAGAGCATCGGGTGTTGCCCCAAAATATGGTAGTATTGTTTCTAAGTTTGCGATTAATAAAATAGAACCAATAAGTGAAAAGACAACAGCTAAAAACATAACTGTAAACACTGTTTTACTAATCAGTTTCGTTTCTCTTTTTCCTAGTTGTCGAGCAATAAGCGATCCTGCACCTATACCTAGTCCTTGACCAATAGCACCCATGATCATAACCATTGGAAATGTTACCGTTACTGCAGCAATCATGGCAGTATTGTTAAGCATACCAACAAAAAGCGCATCGACAAAATTATAGATAGCATTGGTAACCATAGCAACAATGGATGGAATAGCTAAATACAACAATGCTTTTTGTACATTTTCGCTTTCTAATAAATACTGCCTTTTTTGATCCATGATATCTACTCCTAGTCTTTTTTAAATGTGTTTTAGTTTTCTATGATACAATACACCTATGAAAAAAATAAAACAAGAAAAACAAATGATTCAACTTTCTTTTAAAGAAGAAGTTGGCAACAGTATCACACATGGCATTATGGCCATCTTTATGCTGCTTTATTTACCTTTTGGTTCTGTGTATGCTTACATTCACGGTGATTGGATTTTAGCCATTTCTACTGGCGTCTTCTATATTAGTCTGTTTATTATGTTTTTAATGAGCACACTTTATCATGCCATGGCTTTTAATAGCCCACACAAACGTGTCTTTCAAATATTGGACCACATCGCAATATACATTGCCATTGCAGGCAGTTATACACCAATAGCCCTATACTTGTTAGATGGTTGGCTTGGTTGGACTGTCTTTGCCATTCAGTGGATTATGGTTCTTATTGGTGTGCTTTATAAATCCATTGCTCGCAAATCGATACCAAAGTTGTCCGTTCTTATTTATTTAACCATGGGATGGATTGCTGTGTTGTTTATACCTACCTTACTTAGAGAAAGCGATTCTAACTTTTTATTGTTAATTGGATTAGGTGGTATTTTATACACGATTGGAGCGATGTTTTATATGCAAAAACATCGCCCGTACTTTCATTTGATTTGGCATGTGTTTATTAATTTCGCTGCCTTATCGCATTTTGTCGCAATTTCATTCTTTATCTAATCCTTTATCGCAAAGTTTTATAATTAAACATATAAGTAACAATACCCATAATTAGCATGGTTAACAATGTTGAAACAGGGTTTTCTAATGAAGGAAACAACGGTAACAATGATCCAATAATAAGACCAAAAATACCAGCGTATATAATATCATTAAAATTTTTCAACAAGTAAGAAATCGCCTTTGCACCTGCTATTAAACCAAAGATCATTCCTAATACTACAACAATTAATTGTGGAAAGACAAACTGACGAATGGTAAAGGTAAAGATAGCGTGATAATAACCAATCATCACTAACAACAATGATCCACTTACACCAGGCACAACCATTGTAAAGGTTGAGATACTTGATGCAAAAAACAACCCCAATGCCCCTACTACAGTAAGGGTTTCTACCGAAACCATTGGTGCTTGGTTATCCTGCATTAACCACATTCCAATCATAAATAAAAAGAAAACACTAAACGATACAACAATTGAAAGACGTATCTTTTTTATTTTACCTGTTTTAATTAATATCGGTAAACTACCTAAGATGACACCAATAAATCCACCGTATGTCTGATTTTCAAAATTCGTTAATAAATAGTTCATCACATGTGAAAACACTAAGATACCAGTTACAACACCTAAAAAAACAAGCAATAAAAAAGAAAAATTCTTTTTTATGCTTTGTATGTTTAACGATAAAGCTTCTATCAGTTGATCATAAACATTAAACACAACAGCCATTGTACCACCTGATATTCCAGGTATTACATTGGATATCCCAATAAAAACACCTGCTAGAAATTGTTTAATTTGTCTCATGTTTAACCCCTATTACCCAAATATCTTGCTTAAATCTTGAAAAGTAATAAAAATAATGAGTGCTAAAATTAGTAGTGTACTCAATGAAATTAAAGCACCTTCTACCTTTTCTGGAAGTGGTCGTCCAATGATCCATTCTATAATGGTTAAGATTACTCGTCCACCATCTAAAATTGGTAATGGTAGCAAATTAAATATACCAATATTTAATGACAATATCGCTGTTAAAACAACCAATGCACTAAATCCTGCTTGTGCTTGTTGGGAAGTCACTTCATATATACCAACCGGTCCTGAGAGCGATTCTAAGCCCATACCACGCAATAAAAAGCTCAAAGCCACTACAACACTAGCAACTGTATCAACTATTGTCTTAGCCGCATATCCGAAGGTTTCAAAGAAGGATATTTCTTTTGTTTCTTGTGGTGGTAAATACATGCCAAGCATGTATCGATTCTCATCTTCATTAAATCGAGCAGTGATGCTAACTTCAACTAGCTCTCCTTCACGTTCAAGAGTAAAGATCATACTATCTGATACCATTTGTGTCATGTTGATGACTTCGAAAAAATCTTTTGGTTCAAAAGATCGTCCATCGGAAAATGTAATCTTCACAATGCGATCATTGGCTAAAACACCTGCCTCTGCTGCTGCAGAATTTTCAATAACATCCGCAACAACTGGTTCTGGGGGAACATTCACTTGTCCTGCTAAACCAAATATTCCTACAAAAATAACAAACGCTAACACAAAGTTAGCAAAAACACCTGCTAACATAATTAAGATACGTTTAAATGGGTGAATTGCTTTTAGTGTTCTTGATGGATCGATGCCTTCTTCTAATGTAACATCAGTTTCTCCAGCCATCGAAACAAAACCACCAAGTGGAACTGCTCGAATCGAGTACACCGTTTCTTTTCCTTGTATCCTTTTAAGTATTGGACCAAACCCAATGGCAAATTCACGACAATACACATTAAAAGCCTTTGCGACTAGCAAATGACCTAACTCATGTACAAATACGATAACTCCTAAAATAACAATAAAATAAACAATTGTCATGACAATCCTCCAATATTAACAAACTCATTTTATCAAGGCAAACTTCACTTTGAAAATACGATGCTTCGATATAGTTGATTAACGATACTATTTTTACACAAATAAAACGATTATGGCATAAAAGAACATGAAATTAAACAACAAACTATCAATACGATCTAATACTCCACCATGTTCAGGAAAAATAGTTCCAAAATCTTTAATGTCTTTGTGTCGTTTAATGGATGAAAATGCTAAATCCCCAAGTTGACCTACAAAAGGCATAATTAAGGATACAATAAGCAATAAAGTAAGATCAAATGTACCATCTAATAAAACAATCGAATACACTAAGGCAAGCAACGCACCAAACACCCATCCTCCTATCGCACCTTCAATGGTTTTATTTGGAGAAATCATTGGTGCTAATTTGTGACGACCAAAACGCATCCCTATAAAATATGCAGCAGTGTCGGTCATGTATGTCGCAACTGCAACGTACAATATGGCAAGTGATCCATAAGAGAAAATAACTGAAAGTCCATGTACACTTACTCCTACGATCATTAGTAGTAAAAACCATAACGCGCCATCTTCAATCGTAAACCAATTAAAAAGTACTTTAAAGACAAACATCAGTGATAATACACCAATTATTAATAAGAATATATACTGAAAAGGTGCTATATAAAACAACATAATAATAACAAGTGTAACTAAAATCATGCTTTTTGGCCAAGCAGGTTCAAAAACAAAACTAATTTCACGTGATCCTAAGGATAGAAAGACAACAACAACAGCAAGAAAGAAGTAACCACCTAAATACAAAGCGGGACCAAGTGTTGCGGCTAAAATTGCTCCGGTTATAATTTTTTGTTTCATTTTAGACCTCCAAATCGACGTTCTCGTTGTCGATACTTATTTATAGCTAATGCTAATTGATCTTTATCAAAATCAGGCCAAGCCACATCTGTAAAATATAGTTCTGCATAGGCTAATTGCCACAGTAAAAAATTCGATAATCGCTGCTCGCCACTTGTTCGAATGCATAAATCAACATCCAATAAATCAGCTGTCATTAAATGTTTTTCAATATCTTGCATTGTCACATGTGTTTTCCCTTGTTTTAATACGGTATTAACACTATGTACGATTTCATCTTTAGATCCATAGTTTAGTGCAAAGTTTAAAATCATACCATTGTTGTGTTTAGTTTGAGCCATTGCATAATCCAACACTTTTACTGTTTCTTTAGGAAGTTTTTGATAGTGACCAATGGTTTGTATTTTAATGTTATTTTCCATCAGTTCTTTTAAGTACTCATTAATAAACACTTTCGGTAGTTTCATTAAAAATGCTACTTCACTTTTTGGTCGAGCCCAGTTTTCAGTTGAAAAAGCATACAACGTTAATACTTTCACACCAAAATCTTTCGCTGCAATTGCAATGTTTCGTACATTTTTAGTCCCTTCTAAATGACCAAAGGTACGTTCTTTATTTCTTGCTTTAGCCCAACGACCATTGCCATCCATAATAATTGCAATATGTTTTGGCATAAACATCTCCTTTATAAAGAAACTCACATAAGTGAGTTTATACTTTCATAATATCTTGTGTTTTGTTATTCACTGCTTGATCAATTCGTTTGACAAAGTCATCGGTAATTTCTTGAACTTTATCTAACGCTCTTTTTTCTTGATCTTCAGGTAAAGAATCATCTTTTTTAATTGCATCATTAATATCACGACGAATGTTTCTAATAGCAACCTTTGCTTCTTCACCCATTTTAGAAACGTCTTTTGCTAATTCTTTTCTTGTTTCTTCCGTAAGCTTCGGAACATTAATACGGATTAGTGTACCATCATTTTGTGGTGTTAATCCAATATTTGCACTAAATATTGCTTTTTCAATATCTTTTACGATTCCTGGATCAAATGGTTTAACAACCAACTGTGTCCCTTCTACTACGGAGACTTGTGCTAATTGGTTAAGTGGTGTATCTGCACCATAATAGCTCACCTCAACATCATTTAAGATGGCAGGATTAGCACGACCTGTACGTACTGTAGCAAAATGTTCATCCAGAGCAACTAGTGCTTTTTCCATTCTTTCTTTTGCTTGATCTAAATAAGCATTCATCCTTTATCTCTCCTTTGTTATTTTGGTTCCTAAGGTTTCTTGCATAACCGCTTTTTTGATATTGCCTTTTTCATTCATGTTAAAGACAATTAAATCAATGTCGTTGTCCATGCACATGGATGTTGCCGTTGAGTCCATTACTCCCAATCCTTTTTGCAACAAATCCATATAAGTAATAATATCATATTTTTTGGCATCTAAAACAATATTTGGATCGGCACTATAAACACCATCAACTCCATTTTTCGCCATTAACACAACATCAGCTTTAATTTCAGAAGCCCTTAGTGCTGCAGTAGTGTCGGTAGAAAAGTATGGACTTCCTGTACCTGCACCAAAAATAACAACTCTGCCTTTTTCTAAATGTCGAATCGCTCTTCGTACAATAAAAGGTTCAGCAATTTTGTTCATTTCAATGGCAGATTGTACACGTGTTGGAATGTTAATCTTTTCAAAAGCACCTTGAATCGCAATGGCATTAATGACTGTTGCAAGCATACCCATGTAGTCTGCTTGAACACGATCAATACCTAAATTTTCAGCATTTTTACCACGAATATAGTTTCCAGCACCAACCACAATAGCTACTTGAACACCCATTTCAACAATTTCTTTAATTTCTTGGGCTAGTGAACTTAAAATATCAGGATCAAGTTGATGTTCTTTTGAGGATAAAGCCTCACCGCTCAGTTTTAATAATACGCGTTTATACATATTTCCTCCTTTTTTTGAAAAAAAAGGACACGAAAGTGCCCGTTATTTTCCAAATGCTTGGCTCATTACTTCTTCAACAAAATTGTCTGCTTTTTTCTCAATACCTTCTCCTACTTCATAACGAATAAAGGATAGTACTTTTGCATTTTCACTTTGTAAGTATTTACCAACTTTGATATCTTGATCTTTAAAGTAAATTTGATCGACTAAACACATGTCTTGTAATGATTTTGATAAACGACCTTCAACAATACCAGCAATAACTTTTTCTGGTTTTGTCGCTAAGCTTTCATCATTTTTCACAATTTCAAGTTGCATTTCACGCTCTTTTTGTACAATTTCTTGAGGCATAAATTCACGTGATACATAACTTGGTGTCATTGACGCTACTTGCATTGCAATGTTTTTAGCGACATCATCATTACCACCTTCAATTAGTGCTAATGCGCTAATGCGTCCACCATTGTGCATGTACAATCCAAAGTTTTGATCATCTGATTTTTCAACGATTTCAAAACGACGGAATGAAATTTTCTCACCAATCGTAGCGGTAGCGGAAATAATAGTATTTTCAATGGAATCATTATTTACTGATAAAGCCAACGCTTCTTCCATTGTTTTTGGAGAAGCAGTTGCTACAGCAGTTGCGATGTTGTCCATTAATTGTAAGAATTGTTCGTTTTTTGCCACAAAGTCTGTTTCTGAGTTAATCTCAATTAATGCGGCTGTATTGTTGTTTACAACAACACGTGTTAACCCTTCTGCAGCAACGCGATCTGCTTTTTTTGCTGCTTTAGCAATTCCTTTTTCACGCAACCAATCGATTGCTGCACTAATATCGCCTTCAGTAGCTTCAAGTGCTTTTTTGCAATCCATCATGCCTGCGCCAGTTTTTTCTCTTAGTTCTTTAACTTGTGCTGCGCTAATCATTCACTCACCTCTTCACTGTTTGTTTTTTCTGCTGCTTCAGCTTTTGGTTTACGAGTACGCTTTGGTTTTTCAGTTTCAGTTGAAGCTTCTACAGATTTGGTAGCTTCAACAGGTTTAGCTGCTTCGACTGGTTTAGCTTCTTCTACTGGTTTAGCTGTTTCTACTGGTTTTGTAGCTTCTGCAGGTCTTCTATTTTCTGTAGGTCTAGTGTTTTCTGAAGAACGATTATCGTATGTGTTTTCACGTTTGCCTTTGTAGTTACGACGACGTTCTTGACGTTGACGACGTTCTTCATTACGTTGACGACGACGACGTTCGTTTTCTTCATTTTGACGTTCAACATTGATAATTACATCAATCATTGAAATATCTTTTTCTTCTTCATCTTGTTGATAAGCAAACGCAAGTACTCCACCTTTTGCTTCAATTAAAGCATCTGCCATTAATCCAACAATGGTACGTACTGAACGTATTGCATCATCATTAGCAGGAATACCATAATCCAACATCGCAGGATCTGCGTTTGTATCCATAATTCCAAATACTGGAATTCCAAGTTTACGTGCTTCTAATACTGGGATAACATCTTCAGTTGGATCAACAATAAAGATCGCATCTGGTAATTTTTTCATTTCTTTAATTCCGCCTAAGAAGGTTTCTAAACGTGTTGCTTCTTTGCGAAGTTGAATGATTTCTTTTTTAGGATACACATTAATTGTTCCGTTTGTTTCCATTTCTTCAATTTCCAACAAACGACGAATGCTTTTTTGAATGGTTCTAAAGTTTGTAAGTAAACCACCTAACCAACGTTGGTTAATAAAAAAGGACCCTGAACGTAAAGCTTCATCTAACACGATAGCTTGTGCTTGTTTTTTTGTTCCAACAAACAATACTTTACCGTTTTTCTCACTAATTTCACGCATTTTAGCGTAAGCAATTTCGATTGCCTCCAATGTTTGGTTTAAATCGATAATGTGAGTACCTGCTTTTGAAGTGTATACATACGACTTCATTTTTGGATTCCAACGACGGGTTTGATGCCCAAAGTGAGATCCACTTTCTAGTAACTTTCTCATTGTTACTAATTGTGCCATAAAAAAATTCCTCTCTTTCCGTTTTACCTCCACCACTTCCAACATTAACAACTCAAATGAGCACGGGTTAATGAATCCATGGTGTGTGTAATAGCTTTCTTTTAGCCACTGAATAATATACCACAGTTAACACACAAATACAAATGAAACTGCTTATTTATAGCATTAAAACCAGCCAATTATTACTACTCTTTTTTTATTTTCACTACGTATATATAACTAGTAATTAAACTAAGCAACATGATGGCACCACTTATTAACATGCCATCTGCTATTTGTGCATAGTTTAAATCTCGAAATACACTTGCTACAAAAATAAGCACTACAATCGAAACATTAAAGCTTATATAGTATATTTTTCGATTAATTGATATTTTTCTTTCATCATTGTATTGAATAGTTATAAACTCCTTAAGCTCCTTATGCTTGTTAAATAGTCTTCTACGATAGATGATAAACACACCTAGTGCAATAACTGCAGCAAAAAACTGGGTGATGATATACAGATCGGTCAGTAAAGATAAGATTCCACTACTAACAAAATAAGCAAATATCAAAGCTATAATTAATCGAATATCAAATTGTTTTTCACTCATGTTCTTCCTCCTCAAACTCAAAAACTTCTTCAATTGTGCAATTAAAATAAGACGCTATCTTATAAGCAAGAGTTACTGATGGATTATAACGTCCATTTTCGATAGCACTAATTGTCTGTCTTGAAACCTTCATTGCAAGCGCAAAGGCTTCTTGATTAATGCTTTTTTCTTTTCTTCTTCTCTCTACACTGTTTTTCATATTCACCTCATATGTAAAGCTAGCTTTACATTTAGTATAGCATAAAGAATTACAATGTAAAGTGAACTTTACAAAAAAAGAACGAATCGTCGTTCTTACAATGTTGGAAATTTCTTCTTATATTCTTCTTTCATCTTATCAATACTAACATGAGTGTATATTTGTGTTGTACTAAGGTTTTCATGACCTAATAACTCTTGTACTATTTTTAAGTCAGCTCCATTATCAAGCAAATGCGTCGCAAAGGAATGCCTTAGCATATGAGGATGCAATGCTTGCTTTAAGTTTGCTAGCTCTCCTGCTTTTTTTACGATGTATTGAATCGCACGGTCGCTTATTGGTTGACCTTTAGCATTGACAAACAAGTGTTCGTGATCATTTTTAACAAGTTGATTTCTAACATTATGCACATAGTGATACAAATCATCTCCCATTTCTTTATAAAACGGGACAAGACGTTGTTTGTTGCCTTTACCATGGACAAAGACAACTCGTTGATTAAAATCAACATTGGATAATGTAAGTTCAGCACATTCACTCACTCGCAAACCGCAAGCATACAACAATTGTACAAGTACAAAATCACGATAACCTAAATTAGAGTTGCGATCGAAAACTTCAAAGACTTTCATGATTTCTTCTACCATTAAGAAGGTTGGTAAATCACTTTTTTGAGCTGGTGCTTTGATATTGATCATAGGATGATGGTCCATGTGTTGATGTTTGATTAAATAATTAAAAAACGATCGCAAAGAAGCAAGTTTTCTAGCCACGCTCGTAGCTTGTAGCTTTGATTCTTTTTTTAATGTCGACACATAATTCATCATGTCATTTTCAGTTACCTTGTTTAAATCATCAATTTGAAGATCGCTGACGTACTTTAAAAATTGCAAAATATCACGTTTATAAGCTAAAAGCGTGTTTTTTGAATGATTAAGATTAAATTCACTGTTTTGTAAAAACAGATTAAGCAGCTGTTGATGATTCATACAGTTGTTTTGTAAGTTCACATGCCCTTTGTGCATATTTTTCATTTTTATCTGGATCTTTATCAAAGTCACTACGATCGGCTAAACCAAAGTTAGCATTCATAACAACAAAATGTTTGGGATTTGCATGGCTAACATAATATGCCATCGCAAGCATCATTGTTTGTGGGTGTGGTTTAATAAGAGGTTTGTTAGTTAAATATCGAATCATGTTAAGTGCGGCATACAAACCACTTGCTGCAGATTCAACATACCCTTCCACTCCCATGAGTTGACCAGCAAAAAATAGATCATCTCGTTTTTTGCTTTGGTAGGTTTCTTTTAGCGTTAATGGGGCATTAATGTATGTGTTACGATGCATCACACCATAGCGAACTATGTTGGCATTTTCTAGTCCTGGTATCATTTGAATGATTCTCTTTTGATCTGCAAACTTTAAATGTGTTTGAAAGCCAACCATGTTGTATAAGTTAGCAGCTGCATCATCTTGTCTAAGCTGCACAACAGCTTTAAATCGTTGATCATTGTGATTGAGTCCGACTGGTTTAAGTGGACCAAAAGTTAACGTTTTCTTTCCTCGTTTTGCCATTGCTTCTACTGGCATGCACCCTTCAAAGAACTTTAGCTTTTCAAAAGGTTTTTCAACGACTTCTTCAGCTTCTAAAAGTGCTTGATAAAAAGCATCAAACTGTTCTTGGTTCATGCCACAGTTAATGTAGGAAGGTTCTCCTTTATCATATCGTGACTTAAAGAATGCTTTGCTAAAATCAATTGAATCTTTTTCTATAATTGGGGCAACAGCATCGTAAAAATACAACGCTTCTTCACCAACATACTTTAATATTTCTAAAGATAATGTTTCACTTGTTAAAGGACCACTTGCAATAATGGTTGGACCTTCTAGAATTTGTGTGACTTCACCATAAATAACTTCTATGTTTGGATGATTAAGGAGAGTTTGTGTAATACCTTTTGAAAAACCATCACGATCAACAGCAAGCGCTGAACCTGCAGGAACTGCATGTTTATCAGCTTGTTGAATGATAAGGCTATTTAAGATGCGCATTTCCTCTTTAAGTAGTCCAACAGCATTGGTTAACATATTTGAACGTAACGAATTAGAACACACAAGTTCTGCAAAGTTGTTGCTTTGATGCGCTGGTGTCGATTTAGTTGGACGCATTTCATACAAGCGAACTTTAAAGCCTGCTTGTGCACATTGCCAAGCCGCTTCACTTCCTGCAAGACCTGCTCCAACAACATTAATGATTTGCTTACTCATTTTCACTGCATTCTTTTTTTCCATTACCATTTTTTTGAATGTATCGACACTTTGGAAATCCCGAACAAGCGACAAAATCTTTACCATATCGACTTTTTCGAATAACAAGAGGTTGACCACACTCTGGACAATTTTCACCGGTATAGCGAGGCGGGTCTTTTTTAATGTATGTACATGCTGGATAGTTTGAGCAGCCAATAAACTTCTGACCACGTTTGCTTCTTCGCTCAATTAACTCATGGCCACAATCAGGGCATTTTTCACCAGTTTTGCTATTTTCATCAAACGTTGAATAATCACAATCAGGATAACCTGAACATCCAACAAATGTTTCATTCTTTTTGTTTTTACGATACACAAGTGGTTTGCCACATTTTGGACAATCTTCACCTGTTAATACAGGAGCAATCTTTTCCATGTTTTCTTGCGCTTGATTGATCATCACTTCAAACTGATCATAAAATAGTCGTAATGTTTCAACAGGATCTTTTTTTCCTTCGGCAATTTCATCAAGTTCAGATTCCATGTTTGCAGTATATTTTACATTGATTAAATTACTAAAATGCTCAGCTAATTTCTCATCCGTTAAAAACCCTTGTTCAGTAGGTTTAAACACTTTTGTTTTGGATGATTCACTTTGTTTAATTAGTTCAACATAATTACGATTGACAATTGTATCAATAATCGTCGCATAAGTTGAAGGACGTCCAATACCATTTGCTTCCATTTCTTTAATTAGAGTGGCTTCACTATAACGTGATGGTCCTTTAGTAAAGTGTTGTTTACCTTCAAGCTTATCATAATCAAACACATCTTTAATTTTAAGTGGTGGTAATAGTTTATCTTTGGATTGTTCATAATTATCATACACTTTTAAATACCCATCAAATGTTTTGATTGAACCATTAATGGAATACTTTTGGCCATTGGCTTCAAATATTACTTGTGTATTATCAAATGTCGCAGGAGCCATTAATGCAGCCATGCTACGATAATAAATAAACGCATACACTTTGTATTCATCGTTGGAAAGTGATGATTTAATGTTTTCTGGTTTTAATGTGATGTCGGTTACACGAATGGCTTCATGAGCATCTTGAATGTTTTTGTCTTCTTTTGGTTGCTTAAAATAACCAAGGTATTCTTTACCAAAGTCAGCTTCAATCATTTCTTTACTTTGCATAATAAATCCCGGACTTAAACGGATAGAGTCAGTACGCATGTATGTAATTAATCCGGTTGCACTACCATTAATTTCAATACCTTCATACAATTTCTGTGCCACACGCATTGTCTTTTTTGCTGGAAAGTTAAACTTATTCGCCATTTCTTGTTGGAGTGTGGAAGTTGTAAATGGCATTTTTGGATTACGTTTGCTTTTCTTTTTCTTCGTATCCACAACCACCATATCCCCAGTTGAGGCTTTGATGATTTTATCAGCTTGTTCTTTGTTATCGACTTGAATTTCTTTGTACTTATCATCAACTGCCACAGCATCAATATCAAACTTGCTAATTTTACCTAAAGCGTGAACTGTCCAAAACTCTTTTGGTACAAACGCTAAAATTTCCTTTTCTCGCTCGACAATAAGCTTAAGAGCTACTGATTGAACACGACCAGCACTTTTACTTTTTATTTTTGATTGCAACAACTTAGAAAGTTTAAACCCAATAATACGGTCTAGAATACGACGGTTCTCTTGAGATTTAACTAAATTCATGTCGATTGGATGTGCATTATCAAGTGCTTTTAATACCGCATCTTTGGTTACTTCATTAAACGTAACTCGATTTGCTTTTGCAACATCCAATGATAAAACATCCGCTAAATGCCAAGAAATCGCTTCACCTTCCCGATCAGGGTCAGTAGCTAAGTATACTTCATCTACTTTTTTTACTGCTTCTTTTAATTCTTTTACGACATCTTTTTTATCTTTTGATATGACATAGGTTGCCTCAAAGTTATTTTCAACATCGACACCTAAACCACCTTTGCCTTTAATCGCTAAATCACGAATATGTCCTTTTGAGGAAAGTACTTTAAAATCATCCCCCACATATTTTTGGATGGTTTTAGATTTTGATGGGGATTCTACAATGACTAGTTTCTTCATATTTTTTGTGATGGACAAGCCACCAACTCCTTTCATACAACAACATCTTTCTTTATGATGAATAAATCTGCATCATTTGTCAATATTTGCGCGCCACTTGCAATTAATTCATTGCAACCAACACCAGATGCTTCATCAATGCTATAGGGTAACACAATTATCTCTTTATTTAAAGCTAAAGCAAAATCAACGGTTATTTTTGTACCACTTTTTGCTTTTGCACTCATGACATACACTTGATCACTCAAAGCTGCTATGATTCGATTTCTTGCAATAAAATGATGCTTTAATCCTGGTGTAAACAAAGGATATTCACTAATAATTAAGTGATCTTCTATTAACTTATCATACAATGCTTTGTTTTCATAAGGATACACACGATCAATACCACAACCTAACACTGCAATACAGTGATGAGTAGTTAATGCTGCTTGATGAGCAATCGCATCAATGCCTTTAGCTAAGCCACTTACAATCGCAATATCACGATTAAGATGACTCACAACTTTCTTTGTCATAGTTGTTGCATAGTCATTGGGTTGACGACTACCAACGATTGCTACTTTTTTATCCATTTGAAGATACGATAGATTTCCTTTATAAAACAACACCCATGGTGGTTGTTCACTTTGTAGTAGACAACCAGGATACTCTTTATCAAGAATTGTAATTGCTTCAGTAGAAGCTGGGATAGACACATTCACTTGTTTGTTCTGTGCAATTGCTTTTTTTATACTATGGTACTCCCCTTTATAAGCTAGTGCTAACTTAATTAAATCATACGATGTTATTTTCATACTCCATGTTTATGAAAAAATCTTGATATTCCTATCAAGATGATGATTTAAAATGAAAACTTCGTCGATGAAGTGGACTTAAGCCATACTCAATCATTGCTGCTTTGTGCGCTTTTGTAGGATACCCTTTGTGTTTTTTAAATCCATATTGAGGATAAATCTCATCGGCTATTTCCATGATTTTATCACGCATGACTTTCGCAATAATACTTGCGGCAGCGATGGATATTGATTGCTGATCACCTTTAATGATACTTAAACTTCCACCATCACTATGCACTGGCATCGCATCAATTAGTGCAAATACTTGTGCTGTATGAATAATCTTTTCCATCGCTTGTTGAGTGGCTTTGTATATGTTTACTTTATCAATATCTTTAGCAGACACTACTTCTACAACAATAAGGAGTGCATCTTTTTTAATGTCTTTATAACAGTGCTCTCTTTGTTTTGATGTAAGCTTTTTAGAGTCATTAATAAGGGGATGACTATAATGTAATGGTAAGACAACACCACACACCACCAAAGGGCCTGCCATTGGACCTCGTCCTGCTTCATCAATACCGATAACAAGCTGATTTACTTTCCAATAAGGGATCTCAAACTTGTTCATCTGGACGTTCCCATGACACTTTTCCGAGTTTATGTGCTTTTACTTGAGCAAAGAAAAACTGTTGTGCTTTTTCAACATCAAGTTCATCTTTTAATAGCTTCATGTTTTTTTGTAAAGCTAGGTGTTTTAAAAAGTCATGATAGGTTAACTCTTTATTTTTAAAATTAAAATGAGTTAGTGTTTTATGTGGATAATGTTTCATTAAGTAATTGTATCCAACCTCGCATATTATTTCTAAAGGCAACACTTGTTCTTTAATTGCATTGGTTAGTGCTAACTTTACGCCAATCATTTGATCATCAAATTTAGGCCATAAGACTCCAGGTGTATCCATTAATACTAGTTGTTTGCTTATGTTAATCCATGTTGTTGCACGTGTAATACCAGGACGATCCGCAACCTTTGCCATTTTTTTCTTTGCCAATAAGTTAATCATCGTCGATTTACCAACATTAGGTATACCCATAATCATTACTTTAAGTGCTCTGTTTTTAATGCCTCTTTTTGCATCTTTTTCTCGTCTTGGTGCTCCTGCTTTTTCAATCACATCGACAATCATTTTCTTTGATAATTGTGAAGTTGAATCGACAAAAAGAACAGGAATATTTTGCTTAGTAAAAAAGTCTTGCCACTGTGTTGAAATAGTATCATCCGCCAAATCGGCTTTACTAAAAATAATCACTTTCAACTTATGTTGCGTAAGTTCATTTAATAGTGGATTTTCACTAGCCAATGGGATACGTGCATCTCGCAACTCCACCACAATATCAATTGCTTTAAGTTGCTCCTGCATTTGCCGCTTGGCTTTGGTCATATGACCGGGGAACCATTGAATACTCATATTATCTAAAATGAAACCTTATTTGATTAAAAGGATACAATATATAAATGTGTTTGCTTACAATATTGTCTACTGGGTATGTTCCACGTAATCGTGAATCGGTTGAATTAACACGATTATCGCCCATTACAAACACATGCCCTTCTCTTATTTTTAATGGTCCAAAATCATTGGTAAAAGAATACGTATGATTGTTTGTAACTTGATTTATGTAGTCTTGATTTAAAAACGGCTGTTCAATTACTTCATCATTGATGTACAAAACATCATCAATCACTTGAATTACCTCATGTTCAAGTCCAATAACTCGTTTAACATAATAATCTTGATCTATGTCATCGTAAATAATGACAATATCAAAACGATCCACACTTCCAATGGTATAAGCAAGGATGTTAGAAAAACCACGCTGGCCATCAAGTAAGGTTGGTTGCATGGATAACCCATCTATTTCAATTGGTTTAATGACAAACTGCGTCATTAAAACAACCACGACAACACTAATGATTGCCGTTTTAAGTAAATCTAGAATTTCTCTTTTTATTTTCTTTGTGTCTAGTTTCATAAGCCCCCATTTAAAAGAAAACGCCTTTCGGCGCTTTTTATCGAATTTCTTTGATACGTGCAGCTTTTCCGGAACGGTTACGTAAATAAAATAGTTTATTTCTGCGCACTTTACCGTGTCGTAAAACTGTAATCTTCTCGATGAGTGGAGAATGAATTGGGAATGTACGTTCAACACCAATTTGTGATGATACTTTACGTACGGTAAATGATTCCGCAATACCTCGTCCTTTACGAGCTATAACAATACCTTCAAATGCTTGAATTCTTGTTTTTTCTCCCTCTTTGATTCGTACATCGACGCGAACGGTCGCACCAGAACGAAACTCGGGAATGTCTGTGCGAAGTTGTGCTTGTGCAACTTCTTCCAATAGTTTTGTGTTCATGTTTCTCACTCCTGTTTTTTAGTTTGGTTCTTACATCGGTGCAGCGGAACCTCTTTGCCTTTATTGGCCTTTATAATCTATCATAGATTAAGCTAAAAATCAATGATTGTCTTCTTCTTTGATGACTTCTGCTAGTAATTGTTGAGCATCATCATCCAAGTTAGCTTTTTTTAATAAATCTTTGCGATAACGGTATGTTTTACGTAAGGACTCTTTTAAGCGCCACTGTTGTACGTTTTTATGGTGGCCACTCAATAAGATATCAGGAACCTTTAGTCCCTCTATCTCACTTGGACGAGTGTACTGAGGATACTCAAGAAGTGATGATTCAAAGGATTCATCGAGTGTCGATTCTTTTGAAATCACACCATCAAGTAATCGTACTACTGCATCCACAACAACCATTGCCGCAACTTCTCCACCGGTTAATACATAATCACCAATGGACAATACTTCATCAACCTGTGAAAGAACACGCTCATCGACACCTTCATAATGACCACAAAGTAAAATTACATCTTCATAAGTTGCAATTTCTTTTGCTTTTTTTTGATCAAACACAGGGGCAACGGGTGTTAAGTAAATCACTTTCGATTTTTTTGTTTTAATATCTTTTAGCATGTCCAAAATCGGTTGTGCTTTCATCACTAATCCAGCACCACCACCATATGGATAATCATCCACACGATTGTGTTTATCGTCTGTGTAATCACGAATGTTGACAGTTTTAAAAGTGACATGATTTTGTAAATTCGCTCTTTTTATAATCGATGTCATAAAAAACGGTTCAAACATTTCTTCAAACAATGTACAAATGGTTATTTTCATAATAATCCTTCAATACTTTGTATATGGATAACACGCTTTTTTTTGTCTACTTTTACGATGAAAGCATCCACATAAGGAATCAATACTGTGTTGGTTGGAGTTTTTACACGCAAGATTGCATGTGCTAAGGTGTCCATCACTTCAATGACCTCACCTATTTTTTCACCATTTTCATTCACATCACAACCCATTAAATCAAACTGGGCTATTCTTTCTTCCTTATCACTATCAACTTCTACCATGATGGTATCAAAGATAAACGACGAAACATCATCAATATTATTGAATCCTTCAAAGGTTAATAGAGCATGATTTTGATGCATCCGAAAATTTGATACAACAAGTTGTTTTTTACTTTTTTCAAGATGAACATGACGTCCAACTTTAAATCGCTCTTCTGGAATATCGGTATAAAGCTTTACTTTTACTTCACCCTTTAAACCAAATGCTCGCACAATTTGTCCAACACGTACTTGTTTAATCATGACTTAGTAAGATTCAAATTTAATCGAAATCTTCTTATCATCTAAACGTGCAGGTATTGACATCATATGACGAATGGCACTTGCCATTGACCCTTGACGTCCAATTAAACGTGCTGTGTCTTGTGTTTTAGCATACACCATTAATACTACTTCATCATCGGATAAGCTTGGCATTTCTTTTACTTTCAAGCTATCTTGCTCTTCTACCATTGGAGATAGCAAATCAAATAAAATTTGTTCTAAATGATTCATTACTTCTTCTCCAATTTAGATTTGTGGTGTGTTTCCATAATGCCAGCTTTTGAAAACAGATTTTTAACAGTATCAGAAGGGATTGCTCCATTTGATAACCATTTTAGTGCGGATTCTTCGTTGATTTTCACTTCTTCTGGTTGAGTAGTTGGATTGTAATATCCAATGCTTTCAATGAAGCGACCATCTCTAGGTGAACGAGAATCTGCAGCAACTATACGATAAAACGGATCTTTTTTAGAACCCATTCTTTTTAAACGTAATTTTACAGCCATAGTGACCTCCTTTATTTCCTTGTAAACTTTACCATAAACTTATATGGGTGTCAAGGTAAAAACCTTACCACATAAAAACAATGCGAAGGGATTGTTTTTCATACACTAAATTTTCTTTTTATGCTCGGCCAAGTATGAGCAAATATTACTTTAATCGTCGCATACACAGGTACAGCAATAATCATACCTAATATACCCGCCATTCTGCCAACAAGTAAAATAAGCAACATGACTGTTAATGGGTGAATTTTCATTTTCTTTCCAATAATTTGAGGTGACACTAAGTTACTTTCAATTTGTTGAATAACAACAATTGAAAGAATCGTTAAAAATGCCGTAAAAGGAGAAATAAACAACGCAACAATCACAGCAGGGATTGCACCAATCCATGGTCCAAAATATGGAATGATGTTTGTAGCTCCAGCAATAACTGCTAGCAGTAATGCATAATCTAATCCTATGATCGCATACGCTATTAAATCTAAAATTCCAACTACTAAACAAACCAAACCTTGACCTTGAATGTACGAGCTTAGTGTTGAATCGATTTGCTTAAGCATACTTCTTGCTTCATCTTGTTTGTCTTTTGACACTAAGTTAAGCAAGCCTTCGATTAGTTTTTCTTTGTCTTTTAAGGTATAAAACAAAATAAATGGAATGATAAAGATAACCAAAACAACATTAGCAATTGTCGTTAAATAAGCAGTTATGTTGTTTGCAATCGATCGTGCAATATCGCTTAATCCATCATTAAGTTGTGTAAGTAATTCTTCAAAATTAATCATGCCTTGAAGTTGCAAATTTGCAATAAAATCATTGTATTGAAATTCTTCAATAATAACCACAATACGATCAAAAATCGATGGCAAATTTTCCGTTAAACTAATAAACTGTGTTGTTAGTATTGGAACAATATAAGCTAACAGTCCTCCAATTAAAACAAGACCACCAACATAAATGACGACGATAGACATTGTTCGTGACATGTTGGTCTCTAGTTTAGCCACTAGGGGTTTTAGCAAATAAAACAAAAACACAACTAAAACAAGTGGCACAAACAACGTTTGAACAATTACTAAAATGGGTGTAAATACCCATGTGATTAGTGAACCTACATAAATAATTGCGAAAACAAGTAAAACAGCTAGTCCAATGGTGAATAGTTTCTTTTGCATACCTTGCTCCTAATGTTATCTTTTTTTCTTTTTCTTCTTCTTTTTGTTTGGGTTACGCTTTGTATTAGAACCAGACATGTTATTAGGTACACCTGCTCCTTTTAACATCATTTGCATTTGTTGTTTTGTTTTTTCAAATTGAGAGATAAGCTGATTGACTTGAGCAACACTAACTCCACTACCTTTCGCTATGCGATTTTTGCGTGATGCCTTTAGTAAGGATGGGTCTTCACGCTCTTGTTTTGTCATACTTAAAATGATCGCTTTGGATGTATTCATTGATTTTGATGCTTGATCATCATCAATTTGCTTCACTAAATCTTTTGAATTTGGAAGCATTTTAAGCATCCCTTTAATGGAACCCATTTTATTCATTTGCTCGATTTGCGCTAACATATCATTAAAGGTAAAGGTTCCTGCCATTAATCGTTGCATACCACTCATTGATGTTTTTTCATCAAGCTTTTCTTGCGCTTTTTCAACTAAAGAAACAACATCACCCATCCCTAGTATACGATTAGCCATACGATCAGGATAAAACAGTTCTAACTCATCTATCTTTTCACCTACTCCAACAAACTTAATTGGTACATTAGTTAATGAGGCTACTGAAAGCACACCACCACCACGAGCATCACTGTCAAACTTTGTGGCCATTAAACCAGTGATTGGTAATGACTCTTTAAACCCTTTTGCTACATTGACAATATCTTGACCACTCATCGCATCAACACTAAGCAATATTTCTTGTGGTTGAACCGCTTGTTGTAGCTCTGTTAGTTCTTGCATTAATGCTTCATCGATTGATAATCGACCAGCAGTATCGACAAGAACTACATCATAACCTTCCTTATTGGCATGTTCAATTGCTGAAGTAACCGTTATTAATGGTGTCGATGATAATCCTAAGGAAAACACATCCACATTAATGGATTGTCCAAGCACTTGAAGTTGATCAACCGCAGCTGGTCGCTGCAAGTCAGCCGCAACTAACAAGACTTTTTTCTTCTCTTTGTTTTTTAAATAATACGCAATTTTCCCAACAGAAGTTGTTTTACCACTACCTTGTAATCCAACCATAAACACAACAGGTAACGGTGCTTGTAAATTAAGAGCAACTTCTTTATCTCCTAATAGCGAAACCATTTCATCATAAACAATCTTAACAACCATCTCTGATGGTGCTACTTTATCAATTAAAGACACACCTAACGCTTTTTCTTTAATCGATGCTAAAAAACGTTGAATGACTTGTAAATTGACATCCGCCTCTAATAACGCCATACGAATTTCTCGCATGATATCATTCATGTTTTGTTCATTTAGTTTTGGTTGACGCTTAATTTTACTTAATACACTACTTAAACGATCGCTTAACTGATCAAATGCCATATTCTACTCCTTCTCCACTTTAGAAATCGATGACTCATCCACCATGTACCTTATAGTATGTGCGATGGCTTCATCGATTTTTTCTTGATAATCATAAAAACTTTCAAATCGAATAGTTTTTTCCTTTAACGGATTGGTAATCGGTTTATCTGGTGTAAATACATTACAACAATCATCATAAGGCAAACTGGATAAATCAAAGGTATCCAATTGTTTTGCAAGTTCTATTATCTCAGTTTTATCATAGGTTGCAAGTGGACGCAACACTAAAAGCTCACTTACTTCATTAATTCGCTCAATGCTTGATATTGTTTGAGAAGCTACTTGTCCAACACTTTCCCCTGTGATAATGACTTTGGCTCCATGAGCTTTTGCTAGTTGGTTAGCGATGCGCATCATCATTCGTCTCATGACAATAATACGATAACTTTCCGGGACATACTCATTGATCTTTAACTGAACTTGGGCAAAAGGAACAACATACACTTCCATTTTATTTTGATACACACTAATTTTCTGTGCTAAATGTAAAACTTTATCTAAGGCTTGCAATGAAGTAAATGGAATTGTTTCAAAATGAATCGCAATACACTCTATTCCCCGCTTGTTTGCTAAATAACCAGCAACAGGCGAATCAAACCCACCGGATAACATTAGCGCACCACGATTTGCCATTCGTACAGGCATTCCCATTAACCCTTTAAATGTTTCTACTGAAACATATCCATGGTGATGTTTTATTTCTATTCGTATTGGTATAGCAGGTTGATGTACATCGACTTTATGATTAGTGTTTTTTAAAATCGAGGCCGCTACAGCACGATTAATCTCATCTGAGTCGTACTCAAAAAGTTTGTTTGACCGTTTAGTAATTACTTTGAAGGTTGTTGCGTCTTTTTCTTTCATAAGTTGTGTTGTAACATGTACAATCGTTTCTAAAGATAGTTCAACTTCTTTAATGATTGAAAAACTACTTAAGCCAAACATTTTCTTTAATCGCATGACAATTACTTGTTCATCTTTTTTATCATAATGAATAATCAAACGATCAAATGTTCGCTCAATCTTTATGTCATCACAATCAGAAAGTGCAACTTGAATGTTTCGTTTTAATATCTTAATAAATTCTTTTCGATTACCAACTTTTGTCGATACTTCACCAAAACGGCATAATATTTTATGTGACATATTCACTTACCTTTTCATATGCATTTAAAAAAGCATCAACTTCTTCTTTTGTCGTGTCATAATGAAAACTAACACGAATCATACCTTGGGCGACATGATCATCATAGCCACATGCACTTAATACATGCGATGGTGCTTTTGATTCACTTGCGCATGCACTATGACTTGAGACATACACTTGTTGCGCACTTAGTACATTTAAAATAATTGAACTATGTACCTTTTCTTGAAGAAAACTAACAATGTATGGTGATCCTAATGGATCTGAAATAAGTGTGACATTAAATCTTTTTTGTAATTCATCTTTTAAATACTGAGATAAAACCGTGATTTCAGTTTCTTTTTCACGTTGCATAGTTAGGGCATCCACTAGTACATCACCAAAAAGAATATTAGCTATAGCAAAAGGAGTTCCTGCTCGCATATTAAATTCTTGCTGTCCACCAGAGATTAATGGAACCATGGCAACGTGTTGTTTTTTAATAAGACAACCGCTTCCTGATAATCCCCCTAGCTTATGTTGGCTAAACACAAGTGCATCAAAGGATAGCTTGCTAATATCTATCTTTCCTACAGCCGCAACACCATCAATAACAAACACAGCTTTCTTTGCATGTCTTTTTATTGTTTTTGCAACATCATTGATAGGATGTATTGTCGCAATCTCATTATTAACCATCATCATACTAACCATTATCGTCTTTTCACTAAGTAAACTTGTAAAATGCTGCATGTCAATTCTACCGTAGCGATCAACATTAACATAACGAATTACAAAATTATGATGTTTTTTTAAATAAGTTAAAGACTCTAAGACACATTGATGTTCTGTTTGAACACTAATAATTTCATTGCCTTGTTGTTTATGTGCAAGTGCAATCCCTTTGATTGCCATATTAAGCGCTTCACAACCAGATGCAGTGAATATAACTTCTTTTTCAAGTACATTAAATGCTTTTGCAATCTTTTGTCGGCTTTTGCTCATTAATTGAGCAATTTCATAACCTAGTATATGTTGAGCACTTGGATTCGCATAAAAACGAGGCAACATGTCTTTCGCTGCCTCTGCAAACTTTTCGTTAATCTTACTACTACTTGCGTGATCTAAATAAACCATATTAAACTCCTGCAGCACTTTTAGCATTATCTTTTACAAGCTGTTCAAAGCTTTCAGGATGCAGTTTCTCTATTGCGCCTAATACAATACTTAAAGCTTGAGTATATTCACCATTTCTAAAGCTTAACTCTGAGCGAGTTAGTTCGCTATCCATAAACTCCATGGATGATCGATACTTATTAGCAAACACGATACCACTTTCAATCATATCGACCATACCAACAATGTTGTTTATGTTGTTATAAAGCTTGTATGTAAAATCAATGGATTCATTGACCAACGTATTTAACCGTCTTGTATCCAATGGATCTGTTTCTAGTATCGCATGAATTGTTTGTGTCATTTGCTTCGCTTTGTTTAAATCACCACGGTAGGAATCACTAATCGCAGGCAAACGATGTTTCGCAATTTTAACTTGAATTTCGTTGACGATTAAATGTAGTTTAAGCAGTTGTTTATTTGCACGTGCTTCATCATGTTTTGCTTGTGAAAACTGATGGACATGGTTGGATAAATCATGATTAAGTTGTTGCATAAGGTTAAGTTGTTCTTTAACTGACATGGTTATGCTTGATGCTGGTACTTTGTTTTCATTGAGTAATGCCCCTAAAGAATCAAAAGCATCGTTTGTTTTATCTAGTTGTAGTTTACTTGGTTCAATAATGCTTTGAGATGCTTTTAACCCATATCGATAACCAACATTTTTAACATCATCAATCAACGTTTCATACAATGCTGTGTTTTCACTTATTGCTTTGTGCAAATCTTCTAAGAGATTGCTTGATTCATCAAACGCTTTTTCCTCATGAATGAGTGCTTCCTTTAATTGTTTTAAACGCTTTTCACTTTCATCACAATGTTCATCAACTTTAATAGTGACGCCATTTCTTAATTGCACTAAATCATCTTTTAAGGTTGATGATATCATTTCAATGTTGCGTGGTATATCAAGATGGTCCAAATGAACATTTTTCGTTTTTAATTGTTTGTATTTATCGTTGACATCATCAATATAAGCAGGTAAAGTTCCCTTTGTGCGTGAAATTAAATCCGGTAATGTTTTTAGTTGTTGCTTTAAAAGATCAATGTTTTGTTCAATTTCATTGGCCTTTTCTTTCGCTTTATCAAACTCTGAGGCATACATCCATTCTTCAAAGGAAGTAAACATGTTTTCAATAGCTACTACTTCATCTTGCAATATTTGCATGCTATGAGACAACACATTGGATTGATTAGACAATGTTGATTTACACAATCTAAACTCGTCTTTTAATTTGGTTATTTGTGAGCGTTGTTGGGTTTCATCTTCTAAAATCGAGTCAAACTCTTTGTTTAACTCTTCCACTGAAACAATCAAAGAATCTAGAATTTCTTTTGTTTGTTCAGACCATAAGTTAGCTTGCTTTACTTTATTAATTAAAATAGCATCTTCAATGTCGGCTAACATGATCGAAACTTGTTTTAATTTTTGTTCAACATCTTTATATTTGTCTTGCACATTTGCAACTTTATCAAAAAGGTGTTCGTTGGTTTTTGCTAAAGCGATGGCTTTGTTAAGTTTAAACGATAATGGTACACTTTTCGCTTTGTTGTATAAAATTTCTAATTCTTTAAGCTGTTTATCTGAAGACGATTGTCTAGCTTTAAAGAACAGTACAAATAAAACTAAAATTGCAAAAAGTGCTGCCAAAATAATTAAAACTTGCTGTTGGGCAAAAAACTCAATAACTTGATCCATCATATACACTCACCTCAATGACATTATTTTATCATAAATCCCAACAACAACATCAATGAAATCATTTTTTGTCATGTTATACTTTGTTTTACTTCAATTAACGTAAAGTTTCAGTACGTTGTTTTAGTTAGAGTATTCAATACGTTGTTTTAGTTAGAGTACTAATTGACATCACCCCTTGGTTATGATATTGTTTATGAGCGTTAAATAATAGCAGAAGTCAATGCAGTAAGATTAGGCGTTTATCACACAGGTTTGTGAAGTAAAGTAACTGTCTGCTAACGGCGAAATACTTTAGATAAACACCCCTTGATGTAATTGATCCCTGTTATTGTTTTATAGCCATAAAACAATAAAGGAGGAAACATGGCAAGAATTACAGGACCAGTATGGAAAAAGTCCAGACGCCTTAGCTTCTCGGTACTAGAAACAGGCCAAGAGCTAAAAAGACGTCAGTACGCACCAGGGCAACACGGCCCTAATCGTCGCGTAAAACTATCCAACTATGCACTTCAATTACGTGAGAAGCAACGTATTCGCTTCATGTATGGAGTCACAGAACGTCAGTTTTACAACACATATTTAAAAGCAGACAAACTAGGTGGTAACACCGGTCACGACTTCTTATCACTATTAGAAGCTCGTTTAGACAATGTAGTGTATCGTATGGGGTTATCCCGCACACGTCGTGGCGCACGTCAATTAGTTAACCACGGTCATATCTTAGTGGATGGTAAAAAAGTTGATATTCCATCATTCTCAGTAAAACCTGGACAAACAATTGAAGTAAAAGAAAAATCAAAAAACTTAGCAGTGATCGCAGATGCATTAGAAGCAACATTAAACACCGTTGAATTTGTTACTTTTGATAAAGACGCGAAAAAAGGAACCTTTGTTCGTTACCCAGAACGTAATGAATTAAACGCTGAAATAAACGAAGCACTAGTTGTTGAGTTCTACAGTAGATAATCCTAAGCAAGCATTCACATTCGTGAGTGCTTTTTTTAACCATAAAAAAAAACCGCATGTGCTCTAACGGTGTTTTACTGTGGCAAGACAGGTTCATAATAATCAATTTGCTTTCGAAGTTGTTGGATTTTCTCTTCTCTTTCTTTAGAGTAATCAAATAGATTCTCTAGTTCTAAGGAAATAATTTCATCAATTATTTCAGCTTTAGGATCATCATCAAAAAAGTCAAACATTGTTTCTCCTATCGTTTAAATATACTCTTTAATGTCGTAACGTTAAATATTGTTTGTGGGATATTAAAAAACCAAGTTACACCAACATACATAATGGTACCTAGTCCACCAAAAATCACAATATACAACAGTGTTAACAATCGATTACTATAATAATCAACTTGTAAAAACACTGACAACTGATAGCTTAAATAAAAAACACCCATGCTTAATAACAACACCATGGTTCGACGAATCATGCCTTTATATCGTAAGTTAAACTGTTTTTTAAGAATCCATAAGTTGGCCACAATAACAAGCACATGCGCTATATAAGAAGCATAAATGGCTCCCGCATATCCTAGTAGATATATCATTGGAAAAATCAAAGCTAAGTGAACCACAAACATAATAATTAACGTAACTATAATTTTTTTACGTAAACGCACAATAATCATGATACTTGAAGTAACAGGTGCAACCGCTAAAAGCATACCGCCACTTGCTGCATACATAAGAACTTGCCCACCTAGTTCATAGTTGCTTTGAAAAAATAGATAGTATATTGGTGTCGCAAAAAACAACAACCCTGCAGATAATAAAATCGAAAAATACAAAACAGATTCAATAGCATCGAAAATATGTTTTTTTAACTGCTTTATGTTGTTTGTGTTTAGCGCTTCACTAATGTATGGTATAACAGCTGCAGAAAAGCCGATTGCCAATACTTGCGGAATTGAGATAAGCTTTTGGGTACTAAACATAATCATTCCATAAAGCAAACCAATCAAATCAGCGTCTTCACTAATCATAAACATCGCTCGATTAAAAAATAATAAGTTGACAAAAGAAGTACTTCTACCTAGCAAACTAATGATCATATAAGGAATAGAAAAAAGAAATATTTCTTTAATAATTGTCTTAATCGGGATAGCAATGTTGTTTGTTATTTGTTCTTTTTGTTTTAAATGTTCGATGATTGGTTTTTCTTTGATGTGTAAATGTATGATAGCTGCAACACCTGCTATCGATGCTGCTAAAATTGCCATGTAAACCGCCCACATTGGATCTAGTCCAATAATGCCAACTAAAACATAACTTAAAAGCAACAAAAACCCTACACGAACAAACTGCTCTAACACTTGAGATGTAGCGTATTCATCAAAATATTTTAACCCTTGAAAAATCGAACGATATGAACCTAATACAGGTGTGATTAGCATCGCAACAGAAATTAAACGCAACACATTGCTTGTATAAGCGATGGTTTGATCAGAAACATTTTCAGTCACAATAACCTTAGCAAGAGGAGTCGCAAAAAACACAATGAATATCATGGATAATAAACCGATGATAAACAATAACATACGTGCGATTTTACGCACTAAAAGAACCGTTGCAATATCATCGTTCGCGTAGTATTTAGCGATAATAACAGCAATAGCCACAGGTATTCCAGCAATGGTTAGCTGTAGAGCAATGTCATACAATGTATATCCATAGGAATAATAGGCAATATTGGCATCCGTTGCTAAAGTTTGAAAAGGTGAAACATACAAAATACCAATTGCTTTAGATATAAAGATACCGGCAGAACTTGTAAGTCCACCGGCAATAATCGAACGATGTTTTTGATGCAATGGTTTATTCATCGTCTTCGTCTTGCTCCGATTCTGCATCTTCATCATCAGGCTCGATTGTGTTTTCATCTTCTCCACCAATGATATCAAAGTCATCATCATTCATGCGTTCATAATCTAAATTACGAATGAAAAATTCACGAAAAGAATTCAGTTTAGAATAATCTTTCCAACTTACCATGATTTTTAGTTCTACAACTGGAACATCAACAAGTCCACTTACTACAATCCCTTTTACATAGTTTTTTTCTACATCAACTTGATAAGGAATCATGTTAATTTCATCTGTTTCAAAGATACCAAAATTTGGCATCATTTTATTAGCTCGTTCAAAAGATATATCATTTTCAACGACCATTACTTCAATGTCGTACATGGCAATAATTGGATTATCGATAATAATGTCGTATCGGTATTTATTTTCCACTTGAGTAAACACAACACTAAGTTCGTATTGTGAAGATTCACGAATAAAACGATCATTATCAAATATTGAAATATAATGTGCTTGATATCGAGAAAAGTTTTGCTCTTCTACGATTGAATTGATATCGTTAGTACACCCAACAAGCAATACTAACAATAAAGCAATAAACGCTTTTCTAATCATTCTAACACCTCGTTAGTAGTATATCATAAACTGGAATTTTGATGTATAATATCACAGAGGTGAACATATGACATCAAGACAACGTTTAGGAATTATATTAGTGATACTGGGTGGATTTATGTTTTTAAACAACGTATATCCTGAATTTTTTAAGAATATTTTATCGTTTATTACATTCCCAGTCGTATTGGTGGTAATAGGACTTTATCT
>CAYZMP010000010.1:0-42477 GCA_964479585.1 uncultured Erysipelothrix sp. | reverse complement strand
TTTTAAGGAGGACATATGAAAGAATTAATTTCATTTAAAAATATAGTAAAAGAATTTGATGGTCAACTTGTTTTAAAAGGCATTAACTTAGACATACTCGAAAACGAGTTTGTAACATTGCTTGGTCCTTCAGGTTGTGGGAAAACTACATTATTAAGAATACTAGGTGGATTTATTGAGCAAACAGAAGGGAATGTTTATTTTGATGGTATTGAAATAAGCACCATCCCTCCTTACAAAAGAGAAATTAACACAATCTTTCAACGTTATGCATTGTTTCCACACATGGACGTATATGACAACATTGCCTTTGGATTAAGGATAAAGAAACAAAGCAAAGATATCATTGATCAAAAAGTCAAAAAAATGCTAAAGCTTGTTGGATTAGAAGGTTTTGAAAGTAGGGCAGTAACACTACTATCCGGCGGTCAACAACAACGTGTTGCTATCGCAAGAGCACTTGTCAATGAACCAATGGTACTTTTACTTGATGAACCTTTAGGAGCATTAGATCTCAAATTAAGAAAAGAAATGCAAATCGAACTTAAAAAAATTCAAAAAGAAGTAGGCATTACCTTTATTTATGTAACACATGATCAAGAGGAAGCACTAACGATGTCTGACAAAATCGTTGTCATAAACGAAGGTGAAATCCAGCAAATTGGAACACCGATTGACATTTATAATGAACCTGAAAATGAGTTTGTTGCTGAGTTTATTGGTGAAAGCAACATCATTGATGGAATCATGAACGACGATTACTTAGTTTCTTTTGATGGTCAACAATTTACATGTGTTGATTATGGTTTTGATGATGATGAAGCTGTAGATATTGTTATTCGTCCAGAAGACATTGATATTGTTGATGTTGAACAAGGTAAAGTAACAGGAGAAGTCATATCAAGTTTATTCAAAGGCGTTCACTATGAAATCATTGTACAAACAAGTTATCGAAACTATGTTATTCATACGACTGACAATGTATCACTCAAACAAGAAGTAGGTCTATTCTTTCATCCTGAAGACATTCATGTCATGTGGAAAATGGGAGGGTATTAAATGAAAATATACAATCATTTTATAAGACCTTATGTTGTATGGTTGTTTATCTTCATCGTAATCCCATTACTACTTATAATGTTTTATGCCTTTACAGTTGAAGGAAACAATGTACTAGCATTTAAGTTTACATTAGACAACTTTATTCGATTTATCGATCCTGTTTTTTTACGAGTACTTGGTAAATCAATTCAAATTGCCTTTGTTACCACTGTCATTTCTATCATTGTTGGATACCCCATTGCTTATTATATTGCCAATGCATCTGAACGTATTCAAACATTGCTTATCTTGCTTGTAACAATGCCAATGTGGATTAACATGCTTGTTAGAACGTATGCTTGGATTGGTATATTGGCAGATTATGGATTGATTAACACATTTTTAGGTTATTTCAACATCGGTCCATTGAACCTTATGTATACAGATTTTGCGGTTATTTTAGGAATGGTATATAACTTTCTTCCATTTATGATTTTATCAATTTATACTGTACTAGCCAAAATGGACAAAGCAATTATCCATGCAGGATACGACTTAGGTGCTAATCGTTTGCAAACATTTTTGAAGATTATATTTCCACTGTCATTACCTGGGGTCATCACAGGAATTACACTTGTATTCTTACCAGCAGTGTCAACCTTTGTTATTCCTAAGTTTTTAGGTGGAGGTAACTATGTTTTAATTGGCAACTTGATTGAGACACAATTTATTACTGTGGGAGAATGGCATTTTGGAAGTGCGATATCATTAATTATGGCTGTAATCATATTAGCATCCATGATAATCACAAAGAAATTTGACAAAAATCCTGAAGAAGAACAACAACTTAGAAGTGAGGGACGTTTATGGTAGGAATGAAAAGCCATCGTTGGCTACCCATCTTCATCATTGGAAGCACACTATTGTTCTTCTATGTACCAATTATTATATTAATGATATTTTCATTTAATGATTCTCGATCTCTTACAAGTTGGTCAGGGTTCTCACTTCAATGGTATCAAGCTTTATTTGATAGTAGAGAAGCAATGGGTGCAGTCACAACAACGATAACCATAGCAATCATATCAACACTAATATCTACATTTGTTGGGACACTATCCGCAATTGGCTTATCAAAAAGTAAAAAAGTAGTTAAAGATCTTGTCTTAAATTTGAATAGTTTTCCAATCATGAATCCAGAAATTGTAACGGCCATTGGATTAATGTTGCTATTTTCTGCATTTGCCATTCAACGAGGCTTTACAACCATGTTATTGGCACACATTAGCTTTTCAATACCGTATGTGATATTAAGTTTATTGCCTAAACTAAGATCATTAGATCCAAACTTGGCAGAAGCGGCTATGGATCTTGGGGCAACACCATGGCAAGCATTAACGAAAGTCATTGTCCCACAAATAACACCAGGCATATTAGCGGGAGCATTAATTGCTTTTACAATGTCATTTGATGATTTTGTAATTTCGTATTTTGTAACAGGTGGTGGTGTCAAAAATATTTCTATATTAGTGTACACCATGTCAAAAAGAATCAATCCTACAATCAATGCACTATCAACCATCTTGGTTGTTATTATTACAATAGTGCTAGTTATTGTAAACGTTATACCACAAGGTAAAAAGAAAGAGAGGGAACAACTAGGATGAAAAAATTATTCTTAGCTGTAGTAGCGTTGCTACTAATCGTTAGTGGATGTGGGCAATCAACCACAGAAACACTAAAAGTTTACAACTGGGGGGTTTACATTGATGAGTCTGTCATCAGTGAGTTTGAAGACATGTACAATGTTCGCGTTATCTATGAAAACTTCGAATCAAATGAAATGATGTACACACAACTTCAAAGTGGGGAAGTATATGATGTTGTTGTACCATCAGACTACACCATCGAACGTATGATTGCGGAAGATATGTTACAAACAATTGACATGTCAAAGTTGTCTAATTATGAAGGGTTATTATCCAACGTAAGAGGATTACCACATGATCCTAATGAAGAATATTCAGTACCATACTTTTGGGGTAATGTAGGGTTAGTGTATAACCAAACAAACGTAGATTTATCGGATTTACAATCTCAAGGGTGGAATATCTTACAAAATGAAAAATATGCTGGCAGAATCTTTATGTATGATTCAGAACGCGATGCCTTTATGGTTGCTTTAAAAGCACTTGGTTATTCTGCTAATACCACCAATGAAAGTGAACTAAACGAAGCATATGAGTGGTTATTAGAAGTGGATTCCACAATGAATCCAGTATACGTAACTGATGAAGTTATTGATCAAATGATCAATGGAACAAAAGACATTGCTATTATGTATTCTGGTGATGCAGTGTATGTTGAAATGGAAAATGAAGACATGGCCTTCTTTGTACCATCAGAAGGCACAAATTTATGGGTAGATGCGATGGTTATACCAGCAAATGCTGAAAATGTTGAGCTAGCTCATAAATGGATTGACTTTATGCTTAGCTATGATGTTGCATTGGCAAACACGTATGAAGTGGCATATTCTTCTCCTGTAGAAGCTGTGTTTAATGATGTTATTGCTGATGATTACAGTGATTATCTTGACTCATACATTCCTAGATTAGATAATCCAAATGACGAAACATTTAGACATAACGATGATGTAAAACGAATTATATCCGATTTATGGATACGTGTAAAAGCACAGTAAATAGAGAAGAAACGACATGTTTTTCTCACTAATACAATAAAGGGATTTTTATCCCTTTTTTTATTGCATTTTATATTTGTCTTATGTATAATAAGAAGGCACAGCAGTGACGGTTCCTTAGCCAAGCGGTAAGGCAATAGACTGCAACTCTGTGATCATCGGTTCGAATCCGATAGGAACCTCCAAAGTTTTGGGGTCGTGGCGGAATAGGCAGACGCGACGGACTTAAAATCCGTTGATGGAAACATCGTGAGGGTTCAAGTCCCTCCGACCCCACCATTTATGGTGTTATTGCATAAGTGAAAGTAGTATGTTATTATAAGCAGGCTGTAACAAACATGCGCCCATAGCTCAACTGGATAGAGCGTTTGACTACGGATCAAAAGGTTGTGGGTTCAAGTCCTGCTGGGCGCGCCATTTATTTTTTATTGAACGGGATGTAGCACAGCTTGGTAGTGCACTTGATTTGGGATCAAGGGGTCGCAGGTTCAAATCCTGTCATCCCGACCATTTATGGCGAGGTAGCTTAGTTGGCTAGAGCGTTCGGTTCATACCCGAAAGGTCGTGGGTTCGAGTCCCACTCTCGCTACCATTACTTAAACGTCCAAACGGACTTTTTTTTATAAAAAAGCACCTAAATCACTCAAGAAAAACGCGATATTTAAACAAAGAAAGTTTATTTTAAATTTTGACAACTTTTTATCAATACAGGTTGAAATCCCATAGCTTTTTATGTATAATGTAAAAGCGCTATTAAAAGAGCATTCTTCAATTACAAACTGGATTTGTAGTTGCTTGGACCCTTAGCTCAGTTGGTTAGAGCTACCGGCTCATAACCGGTTGGTCGTAGGTTCGAGTCCTACAGGGTCCACCAATCGATGGAGGAATACCCAAGTGGTTGAAGGGACTGGTCTTGAAAACCAGCAGATGTGAGAGCATGCGTGGGTTCGAATCCCACTTCCTCCGCCAGCTCTTTTATGATATAATGTACAAGCGCAAGCAAACTTAGTTATCGCGGGGTAGAGCAGTCTGGTAGCTCGTCGGGCTCATAACCCGGAGGTCGTTGGTTCAAATCCTTCCCCCGCAACCAATGGTTCCGTAGCTCAGTTGGTAGAGCAGTGGACTGAAAATCCACGTGTCGTTGGTTCGATTCCGACCGGAACCACCATTAAAAAAAACATCGTTACGATGTTATTTTTTTTTGAGCACATACCTCAAATAATGATCATGACTGTTTTTTATATCTAAGACAAATTCATCAAATGAATGAATGGAATACAGTTCTTTTTTACTATTAATAGGATGTTTAAGCAACTCTTTTGTAAACAACCCTCGTGCCTTTTTTGCGACCATAGAGACAGTTTTAAGATTACCATCTTTTTCTACTAAGAAATCAACATCAATCCAATGACAATAATCAACCACATCATGATGATAAATGACATTTGAAAATTCCTTGCTAGCAAGATTAAACACGAACTCACCTTTTTTTGATTCATCAAGTAACGCCTTAATTTGATGTGTTGACCAGTAAGCTTTACTAGACTCTAAACCTAAATGATTAAAATCAACTAAGAAGTCCATCCGATAGGGCACAATAGCATCATATGGCCTTAAATAACCATACATTGCACATAATATACGAAGAGACTTTTGAGCGTTCTCAGCCATTGTATGACTCCATAGCGACACATCTAAATGTCGATACGCTTCTCCTTTATAAAAACCAATAGCAGCTTTTTTTGCATGTTTTTGATGATACATTGAATATACATTGTGTGCAAGCTTATTAGAAATACCATAAAACACTTGCAGTTGAGCAACACTAAGCTTGTAAAGTTCACTCATAATGTCTTTTGTATGTTTCTTAAATAGTGGTTGACTTACCGGTTCAACATCATTTTTTAGATCCATCGTTTTACTTGGTGATAATAATATTTTCATAATGAATCTATTTTAGCACAATTTAAAAAACAACATAAACACAAACATCGATATGATATAATAATTGAAAAAAGAAGAGGCATTATGAATATACATTTCATTTCATTAGGTTGTTCAAAAAATAGAGTGGATTCTGAGTTTATAATGGGCATGCTTACATCAAGCAACCATACTTTAATTTCAAATCCAGCACAAGCACAAGCAATTTTCATTAACACATGTGGGTTTATTGAACTAGCAAAACAAGAAGCCATTGACACCATATTACAAATGGCTGAAATTAAAGAGAAAAATAATACAAAGCTAATTGTTTTAGGCTGTTTATCACAACGTTACCAACAACAACTAACCAAAGAGATGCCTGAAGTTGATCGCTTTGTGATGCTTGATGAGTATGTGATATTAGATAAAATATTAAGTAATGAGCTAGACATACAAGTACAAGCACCGTATAAATCCACACCTCGGATTCATTCAACTCAAGCACATATTGGTTATTTGAAAATATCAGAAGGATGTTCTAACAACTGTTCTTTTTGTGCGATACCCCTAATTCGTGGGAAATATCATTCCTACCCAATCGAAGAACTTATTGAACAAGCAAAGATAATGGCAAAGCAAGGTGTTAAAGAACTTGTATTAGTTGCTCAAGATACAACCATGTATGGATTAGACATTTATAAAAAGTCTGCTTTAGGTGATCTAGTTGAAAAGTTAAACACCATTGATGGTTTATTATGGATACGAGTGTTGTACATGTATCCAGATTTACTTACAGATGAGTTGATCGAAAAGCTAGCAAGCATCGAAAAGTTTGTTCCATATTTTGATATACCAATTCAACATAGTGAAGATGAGATATTAACACACATGAAACGTCGTGGTGACAAACAACAAATTGTTACTCGAATTGCCAAAATACGAGATACATTTACAGAGAGTATTATTCGAAGCACATTGATTGTGGGATATCCAACAGAAACAGATGAGCATTTTAAGCAGCTGCTTCAATTTATTTCAGAACAAAAATTTGATAAACTTGGTGCTTTTACCTTTTCAAAAGAAGAAGATACCGTAGCCTATGATTTAGTAGACATGGATGATGAGATTAAAATAAAACGCTATACAAAACTCATGGAAGCGCAAAGTAAAGTGGCACAACATGCTCAGCTTCGTTTTAAAAACCAACGCATGACACTATTAGTGGATAAAGTAGATACCATTACAAAAACAGCTAAATGTCGTAGCCCTTTTCATGCACCGGATGATATTGATGGGTATGTGTATGTACCAATAACTCAAGAAGTTGTTGTTGGTGAAAAACTATACTGTGAGATTGAACAAATTATTGGATACAATTGGTATGGAAAAGTATTGGAGTATCCATCATGAAAAAACCAATTCGTTTTTACATTGCCATCACACTAACCCGTCTTAGCATTGCTTTGCTTCGTCTTTTTGGTTTTGCAGCGACACATGTTCCAGGAACAGTAGCACTTAAAGTATGCCCAACCTTTTTACAACACATTGATAAACCAAAGCAATTAATTGCGATAACAGGAACCAACGGGAAGACAACTGTTTCCAACATGATCGCTGACTTTTACAAAGCAAAAAGCATAGCGTTTGCAAACAACAGTGCAGGGTCAAACATACAAGAGGGAATCATTGTAAGTATGCTTAATGCTACTACATTTTTTGGTAAACACAAAATTGATCATGTGATTTTAGAAGTGGATGAACGAGTATCGTACAAAATTTATCCTTACTTAAAACCAACCATTCTAATCATTACAAATTTATTTCGTGACTCCTATAAGCGAAATGCTCACCCTGAGTACATATATAACTTATTAGAACAAAGCATTCCAGATGAAACAACATTAATTGTAAATGCTGATGATGTAATATCCTCGACATTAAAAGCAAACAATAAAAAACTTAGCTTTTCAATTGCGCAACTAAGTCATGAGCAATCAAACAACGATTGTCTTATTCATGATATGAAACATTGCCCAGTTTGTCATTATCCTTTACAGTATCACTTTACTCGATATCATCATATAGGCCATGTAAGTTGTAGTGTGTGTGGGTTTAAAAACATACCCAGTGATGTAAAGATTATTCAAGCAAACCCAAAAGAGAATAAAGCATTTGGTGAAATAAACCATCAACGATTTGAGATAAGCTATAATCCAAACTCCATCATGGAACTTTACAATCGCTTAAGTGTCATCACAGCGTTGTATGCACTAGATTTTTCACTTGACGATATTATAAATACGATAAAGAACATTAAAACAGTGGAAACACGCTACCAACACATTGTATCCAATGATAAAGAAATAGTACTCATGCTTGCGAAAGATCAAAATCCAATTGCTGTATCACGTGTATTTGATAGTGTTTCTTTAACCAGTGATAAACGCGTTGGAATTGTTTTAATTAATGAAAACCATGAAAACCACAAAGCATCTGAAAACATGGCGTGGTATTATGACACTGATTTTGAACGATTAAACAAGCCTCACATCAAGCAAATTATTGAAGGAGGATATCGTAGTTTTGATTTTGTGGTTCGTGCAAAACTTGCAGGTATATCAGATAACGTTATAGATTACGCAGATAATGAAATCAACGCTGCAAATAAAATCGATTTTTCTAAGGTTGATATTGTGTATGTGCTTTATGGAACGAAAAACATAAAAGAAGCAAACTTAGTAAAAGAGCGACTAAGACAAAAAGCTAAGGAGGAACACACTCATGGTAATTGAAGTATTGTATGTTGATGCTACTATGCTTTTTGGTGATCGTGGTAATGTGATGTATTTGCAACGTGCACTCCCTGATGCAACCTTTGTGTTTACTCAGTATCCACAGAAACCATACTTTGCAAAAGAAGCGGTGGATATGGTTATTATGGGATCGATGAGCGAGTCTTGGCAAACTAGAATTATCGAAATTTTGTTGCCGTATCAACGACGAATCATTGATTTGATTGCTGATGATGTAATCTTTCTTATTACTGGAAATGCCCTTGATTTATTTGGCAAAACAATTACTGATCAAAATAACACCATTACACCAGCGCTTGATATTTTTGAATTTGAAACAAAAGTAGATTTAAACAATCGTCTAAATACAAAGGTACTGGGGACATTTAAAGATATCATAATGGTTGGCTTTAAAACTCAGTTTTCTCAATCATTTGGTAATAATCAAGACAATGCTTTTATCTCAATTATTAAAGGATTTGGATTTAACACCCAATCAAAATTTGATGGTATACACTATAGAAATTTTTATGGCACCCATTGTATAGGCCCACTTTTAGTATTAAATCCACCTTTTACGAAGTATTTACTTGATATTCTTACTAAAAAAGATGAAGAGCCTATCTTGTATGAAGATATGATGAGTGCATACAAAAAACGCATCACTGAATTTAATGATCCTAAAAAACACTAAAAAAACATCCGAAGATGTTTTTTTACTTGTTAATAATTGCGAAAATGTGAGTGGTTGTTGGCATAAACTGTCTAGGTAAAATATAAATTGGAATTTTACGCTTTAAGCACATCTCTGCTAAATCATCATAAACATCATTATCATTGCTAATATACTCATACACTTGTTTTTCTTTGTCAATAACACCAATGAGTTTTTGACCTTCCTCAATAAAGAGCTTCTCGATTGCTTCATCGTGAATGCTTTTAATGATTTCATTGATTTGGTCACTATAACGATTGGATGCTAAAGCTGCTTTTGCTTGTTGTTGAAGAGTTTGATATCTTTTAGTATTTTCTTTTAAAATAATGTCATCTGCCATTTGCTTGATTTCATCCAACGAAATAGACTCAAAACTAGTGTCAATGCCTTGTTTTAACAAGTTAGTATCTTTCGCATATCGACGATACATTTGTTGATTTTTGTTTAATGAACATAAGACTACTGGTAAAGATTGCAAGGAAGAAACATGAGTAGAAACAGTTTTATCGACATATCTGAAAAATTTCTCAGTATCAATATCGGTTTCTTCTTTTTGACCTCCATGTCCATGGAAAGTTCCACGATTGGATACATGAGAGTAATTACCATGTGTTATAAAAGATTCAGTTTTATCTTCACCTAATACTTCTTTTAATGTTTTTGCAATCGTATCCTCAAACACAAATGGTTCAATTTTATTATTATAAACTTCAAAGACTTCAAAACTATCTTTACTAAGGCCTAATATAAAATAATGATCCATTCTTTGATTTAACCGAACAAGTGGTTTAATATAGACAGAATCAGAAACAACTATAGTTTCTATAATAGGTTCAACTAATCTAAAAATAACACACTCTTTTTCATTAACGAAAATCGCACACGCATCCTGATTGTATATCCAAAAGGATGTATCTACTAATAACTCCTCTAAAGGCTCCATAATACGTGCACTAACTTTAGTGTCGGTGATATCTTTTAACTTACTCTTAACTGTTTTTAAATGATTCTTAAATGATTTTTGATCAATTTTAAAGTTACTTGATAATCGATGAGTATTAAAGTACATCGAAACGACAGGTCCCTCTAAATGATAAGGTGTATCCTCAATAAATGAATGAGCAAAAGATATTTTCACTGTATATTCTCCTTTCAGTTGCTTCACATGATTGAGTATTCTTTATTTAATTACATTATACATAATCCAACGTATTTTGTATAATGAGGTACAATTAGATATGATATAATGTACACAATAAAAAAGGAGACAACAATGAGCAAAGAATTACCGTTACGATCAGAAGTTGAAACTCATTTGACGTGGGATTTAACAAGTATTTTTACTTCCGATGAAAAATGGGAAGAAGCTTTCGAGCAATTATCCACTAAAATTACAAAGACTAGTGACTTTAAAGGGACACTAGGAAATAGTGCACAAACACTATATGATGCCATTTTATTTCAAGAAGAAGCAGGGTATCAGCTAGGTCTGTTGTATGTGTATGCGCATCTGCAATTTGATAGCGATACAACCAATTCTAAGTATTCTGGTTATTACAGCAAAATCCAAGGATTATATGCCCAATTTATGGGAGCATTTTCATTTTATAAAACCGAATTACTAGGTTATGATGAAGCAACCATTTTTAGCTATTTAGATGAGAAAGAACAACTAAATAAATACAAACATGATTTCAGAATCTTGTTTGATCAACGTGCTTATACTCTTTCTGAAGCAGAAGAAAGATTAATGGCAGAGGCTTCTGAAATTATTAATGCCCCAACATCCATCTTCGGTATGCTTAATAATGCTGATATAACCTTTAGAAAAGTTAAGGGTGAAGATGGTGAGTTAGAAACACTATCTCATGGAAGGTATGCACTATTTTTAGAAAGCAAACAAAGAGATGTACGTAAAGATGCGTTTATGGCAATGTATGAAACATTCTCAGGATTAAAAAATACATTTGCAGCAACCTTATCATCTACAATCAAAGCACACAACCTCAATGCACGTTTACGTAAGTTTAAATCAGCTAGAGAAGCAGCACTCTTTTCAAATCATATTCCAGAAACAGTGTATGATGCACTTGTAGAAGCTGTAAACTCAAAAATTGACTTAATGCATCGATATGTGGAATTAAGAAAGAATGTGCTTAAACTAGATGATGTGGCAATGTATGATTTATACACACCACTTGTTAGTGAGGTAGATGTAAAATTCACGTATGATCAAGCAAAAGAACTTATATTAGATGCTCTAAGCATATTAGGTGATGAATACATTGAAGTGTTACACAAAGCATTTGATGAGAGATGGATTGATGTTGTAGAAAACAAAGGAAAACGCTCTGGTGCTTATTCTTCAGGAACCTATGGTACCAACCCATATATCTTAATGAATTGGCAAGATAACATTGATAATGTATTTACATTAGCTCATGAGTTAGGACATAGTGTTCATAGTTATTTCACTCGTAAATATCAACCATTTGTATATGGTGATTATTCGATTTTCTTAGCAGAAGTTGCATCGACAACCAATGAAATTCTATTAACCGATTACATGCTTAAAAAGTTTGATGATAAAAACTTACAAGCATATTTAATTAATCACTATTTAGATGGATTTAAAGGAACAGTGTTTAGACAAACTCAGTTTGCTGAATTTGAACACATGATTCATCAAGCTGATCAAAACCACACACCATTAACAACAGAATACTTAACAAACTCATATTTTGAGTTAAACAAAAAATACTATGGTGAAACGATGCACTACGATGATGAAATCGGGTATGAATGGGCACGAATTCCACACTTTTACATGAACTATTATGTGTTTCAATATGCAACTGGATTTAGTGCTGCTTCTGCATTAAGTGCAAAAATTTTAAAAGATCCTTCAAAAGCTGTTCAACCTTACTTAGATTATTTAAAAGCAGGAAGTTCAGACTATCCAATTGAAGTACTTAAAAAAGCAGGGGTTGATATGACTAGCAATCAAGCCACCAAAGAAGCATTATCAGTATTTGAAATGAGATTAAAAGAGTTAGAAGAAATTCTACTATAAGTAAAAAAAGCATGTGTAAGCATGCTTTTTACATCTTTCTTGGTTTTGCGATGTAGTAACCTTGGATAAGATTACAACCTAAATCATAAATCGCATCCAACTGTTCTTTGCTTTCAACTCCTTCAGCAATCACTTTTAAGTCAAGTGTCTTAGCTATGGAGAGTATTGAGGTAATAAGTGTTTTTGCATAATCATCAATTAATACTTTTTGAATAAAATCTTTGTCTATCTTAATAGTGTGGATAGGTAGTTTAGAAATATAAATCAAAGAAGAATAACCAGTCCCAAAATCATCGATAGAAATAGATATGCCCAAATCCCTTAATTGATTTAATAAAATTCGTTTATCATTCACATCAAGCATTGTCGCACTTTCTGTGATTTCAATAGTTACATTTTTGGGGTTAACACCAGTAATTAACAACCTTTTAGAAACAAAATCCACAAACTGACTATTTTGAAGTTGTAAAGCAGAAACATTAATCGAAACAAACAAATCAGGATCATGACGGTTCAATGTCTTTAGTTTTAACAGTGCTTCAGTAAACACAAACTGTCCAATTGAAATTATTTGTCCATTGCTTTCAGCCAATGAAATAATTTCTGAGATTGGAATGCTTGAGTAATGCGGATGATTCCATCGAAGCAATGCTTCATATCCAATCGTTTTATTTTTTTCTATATCATAAATTGGTTGATACATCAAATAGAGTTCTTCATTTGCAATTGCTAAATCAAGAGCATCTTCTAATGCTTGTTTTTCTTTGATTTCTTGATGAATAAGTTTGTTGTAGAAAATGACATGAGTATTATCTGTGTTTTTCGCTTTATGCTTTGCTATAGTAGCGTGACGTATAACATCTTCCATCGTCTTAAATGGTTCAAGCGCAGCAATTCCACATCGAACATCCAAATGAACTTCAATATTTGAAACAACAATTGGCTTTTGTGCATGCTCAATAATCCAATTAATACGATCATGGATATCTTGTTCATCTTTTGCATACAAACTTAAGATCATCTCATCTCCAAAATAGCGTGCAACAATTTCATCCTCTTTTAAATAATGTTGGACTCTCTCACCAAAGTGACGTAAAACACTATTTCCAATGTCATAACCATACAATGAATTGATTCGTTTAAAATCATCAATCGATACAATAGCTACATAACAAGTAAGTTCTAAATCAAAAAAAGTTTCACTTAATCGTGGCATTTCATTTAAAAAACTAATAAAATTGTTCAAACCAGTAATCGGATCAACATAAGTAAGTTCTTTTAATTGAGCAAGCATGCTATTGAAACTCTTTGCTGCATCACCTAATTCATTAGGAATGTTTTCATTTGCCTTAACATTTAAATTACCTTTACTAGCTTCATCAAAAGCTTGTTTCAACCTGAGTATTGGCATTGTAATGGTGTTGGTTAAATAAAGCAGTATTAGCACTAGAATAATCAATGCAGCTAATAAAGAATAATTGATTGTATACATAACATCATACACTTTAGCAAAAGCAACTTCTTTATCTATGGAATAAATAAAACGCCATCCTTCGGTATTATTAATTTGAGCATAAACATTAAGCATTGTCTGTTCTTGTGCATTAACATATTCAAAGTCTCCATTTTGATCAAACAAAACAGATGCATAAGATAATCCTGTTATATCCACAAAGTTATCTTCAATCGTATATTGTTGATCAGAAAACGCTATAATTTCACCCTCATTGCCCACAATCCACGCATAACCATCATCAAAAAAAGTAATTGATTTTACAAGATCATTTACAAACTTTGTCGTCACAACACCATTTACTAATCCAATGGTTGTGTTTGTGGAGTCTTTAATGGCATGAGACATCGTAATGATCGTATCACCTTGTTGAAAGTACGGACTATAAAAAGGCTTTGAGATGACATGGTTTTCACCTTCGATGAATATCTTTGTGAATTGCTCTTGTTGAGAAATATCGATAAATTCATCGTATGTTGCCCAAGCAGTGCCATCAAAAAACCCGACTGTAAAGTTTCTAAATCGATGTTGACGGGCTAAAGACTTTAAATAAGCTTGTATTCTTTCTAAATCCATCGTTTCCATCACATCTGACATTGCAATCATTTCAATTTGATATTGCATACCCTTAATTTCATTTGCTAATTGATCAGAACGTGCATCAACCATTTCTTGATATTGTTCAAGAACAATTTGAGGAAGTTCATTTAATCGTTCAGAAGCAAAATAGCTTAACAATAGAAACACCAAGCCCATCACTAGCATTAACGTTAAAATTATTTGAGTTTTAATTGATTTTTTCTTAATCATACAAACACACTTTCTTTTTGTGTGTTTTTGTAAACATACATTTCATCATCAGCATGTCTTATTAGCTCATCGATGGTAGTTCCATCAACATTGAATGTCGCAACTCCAAAACTGACACTCACAATGATGTCACCTTGATCTGTTTTAAGTGGGGATATTTTTAGTTGCTTGTTTAAATGATCAAGTTTTGCTAAGACGTCTTCTTTGTTGCCATAAAATAAGACACCAACAAACTCATCACCACCATAACGAGCAAAAACATCACTATCTCGCATAAAATCTTTGATTGTATGTGCTACCTTTTCAATAGCTTTATCACCAATAACGTGTGAGTATACATCGTTTATCTTTTTTAAATCATCTAAGTCGAGCATCACTAAATGAAATGACTCATCATAACGTTGAGCACGTTTAATAACCATTTGGATATGCTCATCAAAAAAGTGACGATTATATAGACCAGTAATTCGATCATATCGAGATAAGTATGCTTTTTCTTCATACAACAAACGATTTGTAATTGCGATTTCAATTGACTTACTAATAAACTCAATCGACTTAATATCATCACCATCAAAGGCATTTTTCTCCAATGAATCCATACTAATAATTCCATATAGTTCACCCTGAAAGTAAATAGGAGCACTTAAGGAAGAATGAATGTAAACTTGCTCTCCATAAGAAGTTGTAACAGGGATGTAGTACGATAGTTTTGATGCATCTTTAATATTAATGATACGATCAACCTTACCATCGGTTTCTTTATAAATAAATGCTTCCTCTAATGGCAACTTAAACTGGTATATATCATCGCTATAACCATAACTTGCGGCTGTTTTAAAATGAGTGCCATCTAAAACAAGTATGGTTCCTAAGGTTGATTTAGTGAGTGCCTTTAAGGTTGTCATTAATACAAAATCAAAAAAATCATCCAAATCTTGACTATCTAAGATTGAGTTTGAAATTTCAATAATTAATGCCCGAAGTTTCGCAATCTGTGCTACATTTTGCTCGTATTTTTTACGATCACTAATGTCCATTAGCATAGCAAAAATTGCTTGTCGCTGCTTATAGACAACAGGTTTTAATACTGCATCAAAGTAAAAAACATTTCCTTTTTTGTTTTTGATCTTTATTTCTTGACGTTTATAGTCATTTACATTGTCGATGTCATGATACACATTATGAAACACAACATCAATTTCATCTTCTTCTATTGAGTTAATAAAAGTGTTGTTGAAAAACAATAATTTCTCATGATTAAAAACAACCATTGGTAAGGTTGTGAACAATTCAAGTTGGTTTAAAAGCTGCTGATCAAGGTTGTCAAACTGAAGTAAATCCATGGTTGACCTTTCTAATCTTACTCATACTCAAATTATATAGTAGTAAACCTTTTGTGACAACAACTTATGTTGTTAGAACACAAATCTTTGTTATAATAATAAAAAAAGAGGAAAACCATGAGACTAATTGATTTACACGCCGATATTGGCATGGATATTTTATCCAAAGTAGAACAAAATGAAACCGATATCTTAAAGCGATACCACATCGACAAACTAAAAGAAGGAGAAGTGTTTGGCGTTAGTATGGCGTGCTTTTTTGAAGGACATGAAGACATGACTACAGCAACTAAGATGGTCAGTGAACTAAAAAAAGAAATTGATCAAAATGCGCAAGAAATTCACTTAGTTACCGATGGTAAGTTTGCTGATGATAAAATCAATGCCATTATGTCGATTGAAGGTATGTGTTTTATTAAAGATAATCCATCACAGTTTTTACAATGGGCATCCAATCAAGGTGTACTTATTGGTTCACTTTGTTGGAACGACACTAACGCCTTAGCGACAGGTACAAAAGGAGATCCAGCTCGAGGGTTAACGCAACTTGGAAAAGAAGCCATTGCATGCATGAACAAGTTAAACATGGTAGTGGACATATCTCATACCAATGAAAAAACCTTTTATGACATTTTAGAAGTGAGCAAAAAACCCATTATTGCAACCCATAGCAACGCTAGAAAATTGTGTAATGTAGATAGAAATTTAACCGATCAACAAATCATCGCCATAGCAAACAACAATGGATTGATTGGATTAAATGCAGCTCGAAAATTTATAGCGGATGAAAAAGAAAATCAAATCGCACACACACTAGCAAAACACGCAAAATACATGGCAGATTTGACAGATGTAAAACACATTTGCATTGGCTTTGACTACATGGACTTTTTAGCAGAACCATTTGGCAGAGATGCAATGGCTATTGATTTACAAGATGCTAGCATGTCACAAAATCTTATCAAGGCATTATCTGATGTTGGCTTTGATGATAAGCAGGTACAAGCCATTGCATATGAAAATGTTATTAACTTCTTAAACAACTATTAAACTAAAAAAAAGATCAGCGCGTTGCTGATCTTTACTCTTATTTTTCTGAAAATATCATTTTTATAGCTTTTGAAAGCTTAATCTTATTACCGTAGTTCAAAGAACCCATACGGTAAATTTTGATCGACACATAAGCAAAAAACATAGTAGTTAACAACATAAGCACCATCGATATCGCTAACTCATACCAAGGTACAGACATTTGAAAATACCTAACCGGCATTGTTAAAATGGATGAGAAGGGTACAAACGACGATACTTTAACAAGCAATGTATTTGGAGCTTCCATACCAACAGCTGCAATACCGTAGGCGACAATAAACAACAATGTAATTGGTGTAACTGAAGAACTAACATCTTCTATTTTTGATACCAATGAACCAAGGGAAGCATAAATAAACAAGTATAAAATATACCCAAACACGGTAAACATTAAAAAGATAAGTAAACCATCCATGGATAAACCACCAAACAAACCATCCACAATTTCTTGTGGGTAACTATTTTGGTTAATAATAAACCCTAATAATCCAAAAACAGCCACAAAGCCAAACTGTGCTAAGCCAGCTACGGCATTGGCTAATACTTTTCCAATAATAAGAATGGAAGGTTTTGTTGCTGTAATTAAGATTTCCATTGTACGATTGTCTTTTTCACGGGCAACTGAAGTAGACACAAAAGAACCGTACATAATTACAAGCATATAAACTGCAAACATCAGAATAAAACTCACAAAGAAGCTACTTGATGAATCACGACCCAATACAATTTCATTACTATCAATAGTAACATTCATAGCTTGAGATACCGTTTGTGGATCTAAGTCAGCTTCAATGAGATTTTTATCTATCTGAAGTGATTGCAAATAAGAAGAAACCATTTGAGCTTCGTAAATGACCCAAGAGCGATCTAAAACAATACTATCAAAGGAAGTAGGAGATGTAATAATAAAGCCTGCAGAAATTTCTTGATTTGCGACATCTTCACGCAATTGATCCGCACTTTGATACTCTTTACCACCTAAAGAAACAAAAGTAAATTTGTCTACGTCACTACTTTCAAAATAAAAACCACTACCTTCAAAAGAAAACCCATTGTCAATCTGCTGATCTTGGTTGGTTTCATCCACAACATCGTCATTGTCAAACAAACTTACAATCGTTGGGATGCTTGTAGCGATAAAAAACACAGCTGCAAATAGAACGGTTGTAATAATAACTGATTTTTTTGAGAGAATGCTTCGAAGTTCAAAAGCAAACACATTTTTAATTTGTTTCATCAACTTCACCAACTTTCATGACAAAGATATCGTGCAAACTAGGATAATAAGGCATAAATTGTTCAACTTCAATATTTAAACTCATAATATGTTGTAAAAAATCGTTTGTAGACATCATTTGATTTAATTCAATGATTGCTGAGGTTTTATCATAAAAACACTCTTTTGTAAAAGGCTGAGTTTTTAATAACTCCACCAAATCTTCAGCTATTAAGTTACGTGCTATTATTCGAATACGATTGTTTCCAAGTTCTTGCTTAATGTTATTTAAACTACCACTTAAGATAATCTTTCCTTGATCAATTAAGGTAATCTCATCACAAAACTCTTCAACATATGACATTTGATGAGAACTGAAAATGACGATCTTATCCTCATTTATCTTCTCGTTAATCACATCTTTTAATACTTGAGAGTTAACAGGGTCTAATCCACTAAATGGCTCATCTAAAATGATAATGTCAGGGTCATTTAACAACGATTGTGCAATTTGTATTTTCTGTTGATTCCCTTTTGATAAAGTTTCAAGCTTGTGTTTGCTTGCATAATCTAAATTGAATCGCTTTAACCAATAATCAGCACTATCATTTGCTTCTTTATTAGTAGCTCCTTTTAGTTTTGCAAAGTACTTTAATTGCTCTTTGATAGGTTCTTTTCCATAAAGACCACGTTCTTCCGGTAAATATCCTACTTTAACTTGTGTAGGATCAAAAGGTGCACCATCCAAATAAAAGAAACCTGAATCAGGTTTAAATACATCCATTAAAGCTCGAATGGTTGTTGTTTTACCTGCACCATTTCTACCGAGAAAACCCATGGCTTTAGAAGATGAAACATCAAAGGAAACATCAAATAAAATCTGTTTGTCTGAAAAACTTTTGTTTATGTTTTTTACTTCTAACTTCATACTTTCTCACTTTCTATATTTTTAGCACGTCGACTATAAGCAAACCATCCATACAATAACAACACATTAACTACCAACAACAACAAACCAACTGCAAAGAATACAGAAATAAGAAGAGAAATTGGTTCATCGGCTTGACTAAACACATTAAACCCTAAAAAAACCAAACCATTGCTTATCACACCGACAAGCAATGCTAAAAGTAAGTTTGTGCTAATTTTTCTGTACAACATCTTTTTACCAGTTACATCCGTATAATGAGTGGGTGTATTTAGTGGTGCCCTAAAATAATGCAAATTGTTGTTAGAACATATGTATTTCCACCCTTTGCTTTTAAATTCTCTAATATAGTCGTCTGATTTGTTTTTGTTGTAATCGACGATATAGTTTCTTTTTTTACCCTCAGATTCATGCAACTCATAACTAAAATAAGGTACTTTTATCTTTTTTAAATGCCAGCCTTTTGATGCTTGTGCACTAAGACGCTGCATGTCTTTTTGATCGCTCGTTGCTAGTGATGTTAAATTGAATGTCTTATTTTTTGCCATAATAAAAACCTGCCTTGTGAAAACAGTATACAAAGTTTGCTAACTTTGTGCAACCGATTTCAATTAAGTTACACTAAAAATGATATAATCTACAGTAGGAGGCAACCATGAAAAAAATAGAAACGAATCATTGGCAATCTTTTCAATTTCTAGCCAATGCAATTAGTAGTCCAAACAAACAAGCACTTGCTTATGTAGTAAGCACCACCGATTTTGATAATGATAAGTACAATCATAATGTCTGGATTTATCAAAAAGACAGAAACTTTCAATTAACAGCATGTGACAAAATCGCTACATACAGCTGGTTAAATGACTCTACGTTATTGTTTGTTGGAAATCGAAAAGATAAAGATGATCCAATTACAAGCGATGTGTATAAAATTTCCATTTATGGAGGTGAAGCCACACATTATGTAAATGTACCTGGCAAATGTAGTAATCTAACCATCATCAATGAGGATGAATTTTTATTCATTAGTCAAGATGATGATCGTTATCCTGACTTTTATAAAGCAAGCAAAGAAGAAAAAGAAAAAATAATCAAAGAAAGAAAAGATAACGAATATTATCAAGAAATCACGCAAATACCGTTTTATAGCAATGGTGGTACTTACACAAGCCATAAGCGTAATCGATTGTATCATTTTAGCAAGGTCAAAGAAAAACTAAATCCACTAACTAAAATGACATTGAATGTGATGGATGTACAACTAAACAATGACAAAACAAAAGCACTAGTACTTGCACAAACTCACCGTGAAGTTGGTGAACTTACTAACGATTTGTATGAGTTAGACTTAAAAACAAACAAACTAAAAAAGCTAACAAAAACAAAACAAAGCATTTATAAAGCTGTGTATGTTAAAGAGTCTATTTTATGTGTAGTAAAAGAACATAATGGAGTGTATGGATTAAATCAAAACCCAGTGGTGGCATCGTATAATGCTAAAACTAAACAATTAGAGACAATTGTCGATCCACTATATTCAATAGGCAATAGCATAAACAGTGATGCGCGTTTACTTGGCTCATCCCTTATTCAAGTCATTGATGATACAGTCTATTTTCCATTAAATGTACATGATCATTCAAGACTTGTAAAACTAGTGGATAACAAGCTAGAAACAGTACTTGACGTTAATGGGTCATTGGATGGCTTTGCACCACTTCATGATGACATTATCATGATTGCAATGATTAAGCAAAATAGACAAGAATTAATCACACTCAAACAACAAATCCTAACCAGTCACAACAAAGAAAATGAAGATTTAGACACTGTTCAACCTATTGAACTCTTATATGAAGTGGATAAAAGAAAACGTAAAGGGTGGGTTATGTTACCACCACATTACAATCCAAAGAAAAAATATCCTGCCATCTTAAATATTCATGGTGGACCAAAAACAATTTATGGGACAGTATATGTGCATGAAATGCAAGTGTGGGCTAATCAAGGATACATTGTGATGTACACTAACCCATCAGGATCAGATGGACAAGACAATGCTTTTAGTGATATTCGTGGCAAATATGGAACCATCGATTATGATGAGTTAATGGGGTTTGTTGATGAAGTGCTTAAGCAATATCCATCCATTGATCAAAAACGTCTCGGTGTAACAGGTGGGTCTTATGGTGGCTTTATGACCAATTGGATAATTGGACATACTGATCGCTTTGCTTGTGCCATAACCCAACGTTCCATTAGTAATTGGACATCTTTTTATGGGGTATCGGACATTGGTTATTTCTTTACCGATGATCAACAACAAGCAAACTTACTAAAACCAAAGGACATAGACAAACTATGGTGGCATTCACCAATTAAATATTGTGATGCAATGAAAACACCAACACTCATCATTCATTCTGAAAAAGACTATCGTTGTCCGATAGAACAAGCATACCAACTCTTTAGCGTGCTTAAGGAAAATAAAGTAGAAACAAAGATGATCATGTTTCATCATGAAAATCATGATTTATCACGTTCAGGTAAACCAAAAGCTCGACAAAAGCGCTTGGATGAAATGCTAGATTGGTTTAATCAATACTTACAATAGCCATGGAAATTTCCATGGTTTTTTTATGCATAAACATGACAAAAAGCCCATTTATATCTTAAAATAAGTATGTATAGAAATGGGTGATATGATGAAGAAAAAAATGAAAATGATTATAGTAATTATTGTTGTTTTACTAATCATTATGTATAGTGTACCGGTTGAGTTTAATCATCCAATTCCAGAACAACCAACCATCAATAGTGTATTTAAATCGACCGATCAAAACATAACGATTCATAGTGAAGTAATCATCAATGATCCCCAACAAACAACCCTTGTTTTTTTACATGGTTTAGGGGCAGGAACCCATAGCTTTCACCAACAACTACCTTTTTTTAGTGACAATGACTACAACATCATTGCCATGGATATTCCACCTTTTGGATACTCAGAAAAGTCTTTAGGGCTTGATTACTCAAGAGAAAACATTGCCAACCAATTATGGCAAGTAATTGATCAAATAAATCAAGATCACAAGTTAGACAAAGAATACGTGTTTATTTCTCACTCTATGGGAAGTTCCATTATGATTGCCATGAACAATCAACGACCTAATGATATGCGCGCAACCATTATGATTGCACCAGCTATTGTAGAATCAAACACATCATCATGGTGGTTTGTAGGTCCAATAAGACGAGGTGTGGCACTGTTTTTACGATATGGCGGTATCAATAAAGCAAACATAAAAAGACTGTTAACTTCTGCAGCTAACAGTGATATTGATGATGATTGGGTAAATAGATACTTGACACCACTACAAACTAAAAATACAATAAGAGCACTCAACCAAATGGTCGCAACATCCAATCAAGTCACGATGTATGATTGGATTGCACCATTAAATGACATTTTAATAATATGGGGAGATCAAGATGAGTGGCTTGATCAACGTCAGTTAACTGAAATTGCAATTCATTTACCAGAAGCAACCATAGTAACAATGCCTCAAAGTGGTCACCTTCCTCATGAAAGTGACGCTAAAAAAGTAAACGAAATAATTCTTAGTTTTTTATTATCCCTGCAACCTTAACATAATCCTTACAATGAAATCTCTTATTGTGTGATAGGATAGAAAGTGGTGATACAATGAAAATTGGATTAATTGACTTAGGAGCAAACTCCATTCGCTTAGTTGTGTATCAAGTAACAGGTGACACACTTACCTCGTTATTAAACACAAAGCAGCATGCACAAAGTGCACTTTATATTGTTAATAATAAAATGACACAAGAAGGTATTGAGCTTATTGTGACGGTGGTGCATGAACTGATTGACATTGCAAAGAAGATGGATCTTGATTACTTTAAAATATTCGCAACCGATTCATTGCGTGATATTGACAATCAAAAAGAAGCAGTGTCTGCTATTGAAAGCATGATTCATTATCCAATTGATGTACTTTCAGATCAAGATGAAACAATGTATGGTTTTGAAGGTGTTAAAAAGAAACAAACCTTACCAGAAAAAGGTATACTTATTGATATTGGTGGTGCTTCATTAGAGCTAACTTATTTTGAAAATGAAATTGCAAAACACACAAAGCAAATTGGAATGGGAAGTTTAACATTGTATGACAACTTTGTGTATGAACTAATTCCAAAAGAAAATGAACAACAAGCGATTCGAAAGCATGTTTATAGTATGTTAAGTGAGATTAGTTGGTTAAAAGAAATAAAAGGTGTTAATATTCTTGCCATTGGTGGAAGTGCTCGAGCATTGCTTCGTTTATCAAGAGACATACAAAAACGATCAATCCTACAAACTCCTTCAACCTTAAGCAAAGAGCAAATGTCACATTTATCATCTTTAGACATTAAAGCATCGAAAGTTATTTTAAAAGCTGCACCGAATCGATTGATAACCATTATTCCTGCCGCAATCTTATTAGATGAACTAATGAACTTCGTTGAAGCAAACATTATTGAAGTATCCGATTATGGTGTGCGAGAAGGATACTTATACAAAAAAATATTATCTAAAAACAAATCCTCATTCTAATTTTGAGGATTTTTTATTGGTCAATGGTTTTAATTGTGATGTAATTGCTTCTCTAAAAGGCTCTAAATGCTCAGGTAAACTCAGTGTATTACCAAGGTTGTTTATAGCTTCATCATAATGAAATCCAGGATATCGATTGGCAAATTCAATCTTGAAAGAGTTGCTTAAACGGGTATATAAACTATAATAGTATGTTCGAAATAAAAGTTCAGAATGAGCATAACCAAGGGCAAACAAAGCATCGTGCAGTTCAATAAGATCATCTTTGTCATCCACTAAAAATGCAACATGATCAATACGTGATTTCCCTGTTACAAACTTATTTTCTGATAGTGTACGTACAATTAACTGATGTTGTAGATCTTTGGTTTTATTAGTATACAACCGCATATCATCATGTTTATGTGCTAGTGAAAACTTAAAATGCTGCGTTAAATGATCATGCATGGTAGATATGTCAAGAACATTAATAAACACTGGACCTAAATGCAAAAGCTCATATGTGGTTTCTTTTTTATTGGATGCAAACAAGTAAATCGTTATGTTGTTAACATCCACAAAAGAAAACACTTCATAATCAAACAAGGATATGATCGATGAAACAGTTAAATCGTGTTTTTGAAGTTTCTGATGCCAATATAAAAGTGCTTCCTTATTGGCCACTACAAAACTAAATGCTTCATAAGCATTTCCAAACATAGAAGCAACATCGTAAGCACTCGCTTCATAAAAACTAACTACACTACCAAAGTTTGCTTGTTGATTGGCAAAATACAAATGATATTTACTTGCATCATGTTGGGTGATGGTTTTTTTAACTAAATGTAAATTTAATACATTTGTATAAAAATCCAATGTTTTTTGAGCATCACTAGTAAAACATGTAATATGGTGCAATCCTTTAAGTTCTTTCATGGCAACTCCTTGGATATAGTATAAAAAAGCTATCCATCACTTTCAAATGTTATGCTAAGGCTAAAGTTTTTGACTTTGTTTTAATTTAAAGCAATCATTTAGTATAATGAGAGTATACATTGAGGAGAAAACATGAAAATCATTTATTTAAATGGGCAAGATTTAAACTTAGATAAGTGCTATGATATCGCTTACAACAAAGTTAAAGTAGATATTGACCCAAAAAACAAAGCTGCTATTGATCAATCCGCTGACTACATTGCGGATTTAGTCAAACGTAAAGAAATCGTGTATGGCATTACCACAGGATTTGGACAATTTTCGCAAACAAGAATTGCGGATGAAGATATTGAAAAATTACAAGCGAACCTCATACGAAGCCATGCTTGTGGGGTAGGTGATTACTATAGCGATGAGATTGTACGATTAATTATGGCACTTCGAGTCAACGCATTAGTGCTTGGTTATTCAGGTATTCGCTACAACACCTTGCAACTGCTTATTGATATGATTAACCATAATATTTTACCTCAAATACCCGAAAAAGGCTCACTTGGTTCAAGTGGGGACTTAGCACCACTGTCTCATATGGTGTTAACGATGATGGGGGAAGGAACATGCAAATACAACAACCAAGTGATGGATAGTATTGAAGCATTAAAAGCTGCTGGATTAAAACCAGTATCGTTGGTTGCTAAAGAAGGGTTAGCTCTTATTAACGGAACGCAAGTTTTAACAGCTGTTGGTACATTAGTAACCATTGAGGCCATCGCACTTTCAAAAATGGCTGACATTATTGCATCCATGACCTTTGAATCGTTGCGTGGTATTGTGGATGCCTTTGATCGACAAGTACAACTACTTCGACATCATATTGGTCAAGAAAAAGCTGCTAACAACATTCGTCGTTGCACTAACCGTAGTAAACTAATAACAAAACCAAATGAAATTAAAGTACAAGATTCCTATTCGCTTCGTTGCTTGCCACAAATACATGGGGCAAGCAAAGATGCGATTGAGTATGTAAAAGAAAAAGTATTATTTGAAATAAATGCGGTTACAGATAATCCACTAGTGTTTGTCGATCGTGATCAAGTTATCTCCAGTGGTAACTTTCATGGGCAACCAATGGCACTTTCTTTTGACTTTTTAGCCATTGCCTTAGCAGAGATTGCCAACGCTTCTGAGCGAAGAATTGAACGTTTAGTTAATCCATCTTTAAGTGGGTTGCCTGCTTTTTTAACAGAAAAAGGAGGTACAAACTCTGGGTTTATGATCATGCAATACACCGCTGCATCGCTTGTGTCTGAAAACAAAGTATTAGCACATCCTGCTAGTGTCGACTCAATACCGTCTAGTGGTAATCAAGAAGATCATGTCAGTATGGGAACAATTGCCGCAAACAAAGCCATGCAAATATGCAAGAATGTGCAACATGTATTAGCCATTGAACTACTTACTGCTGCTCAAGGTCTTGATTTTCATCAACCAGCACAGTTAGGGGATGGTACACAAAAAGCGTATGAACTCATTCGAAAATACGTGGATCACTTAAAAGAAGATCGTTTTATGGCTGTCGACATAAAACGTGCAAAAGAACTCATTGATTCTCATCAACTTATTCATGAAGTTGAAAAAATAATTGGGAAACTAGAATAGGAGACAACATGGACATCATTGAACGCGTGTTTGACATTTTACCTGAGTATCCAATATTAGAATCTCATGTTCGTCGAGCACCTAAACGAAGCAACACTTTAACACAAGCTCAACAAGAAACGGCTATTGCTAATGCTTTACGTTACATTCCAAAAAAGCATCATGAAGTGCTTATTGATGAGTTTATTGATGAATTGCACCAGCATGGCAAGATATATGGTTATCGCTTTTTAAAGAAGAACCTTAAAGCGCAACCGATTGATACATACAAAGCAAAAACACTTCAAGCACGTGCTTTTATGCTTATGATTGACAATAACTTAGATGAAGAAGTAGCGCTTTATCCTTATGAGTTAATCACCTATGGTGAATCTGGTGCTGTTTTTCAAAATTGGATGCAATATCATCTTGTGTGTGCTTATTTAGAACAACTAGAAGAAAATCAAACCCTCTTTATCGGTTCTGGTCATCCTATTGGTCTGTTTAATAGTCATGTCGATGCGCCAAGAGTAATACTAACCAATGGTTTAATGGTAGGAATGTACGATGATATTGAACACTTTAACAATGCAAGTGCACTAGGTGTTGCTAATTATGGTCAAATGACAGCAGGAGGGTGGATGTACATTGGACCACAAGGCATCGTTCATGGTACTTACAATACCTTATTAAATGCAGGACGATTAAAACTAAACATACCTAAAAATCAAGCACTACAAGGAAAACTCTTTGTTTCTTCAGGTCTTGGTGGTATGAGTGGTGCTCAAGGAAAAGCAGTAGTTATAGCACAAGGGGTTGGTATTATTGCGGAAGTGGATGACTCACGAATAAAAACTCGTTTTGATCAAGGATGGGTTGATGTAGTGACAAAGGATGTGAAAGAAGCATTTGATTTAGCAAAAAAAGCGCAAAATCAACATCGTCCACTAGCCATTGCGTATCATGGTAATGTCGTAGAATTACTAGAGTATGCCTTAGAAAATAATATACACATTGACTTAATCTCTGATCAGACATCATGTCATGAAGCCACAACAGGTGGATATACACCAATTGGATTGAGCTTTGCAGAGCGAAGTAAACTACTAAATAAAGACCCACAACGATTTAAAGAAAAAGTAGAAGAAGGATTAAAACGACATTATAAAGCGATTGAGGCATTGTCAAACAAAGGATCTTACTTTTTTGATTATGGTAATAGTTTCTTAAAAGCTATCTACGATGCAGGTGCAAAGGAAGTAGCAAAAAACATAAACGATGCTAGTGAAGGATTTATTTATCCTTCCTATGTGGAAGATATTTTAGGACCATGTTTGTTTGATTATGGTTATGGACCATTTCGTTGGGTTTGCTTAAGTAATGATCCTGCTGATTTAGAGATAACAGATGAGGTTGCAGCGAGTTGTATTGATCCAACCAAGCGTGAACAAGATAAAGATAATTATGAGTGGATTAAAAATGCAAAAGAAAACAAATTAGTGGTAGGTTCACAAGCTCGTATTTTGTATCAAGATGCTTGGGGGCGATTAAAGATTGCATTAGCTTTTAATGAGCTTGTGCGAGATGGCAAAGTTGGTCCTATTATGTTAGGTCGTGATCATCATGATACTGGTTCTACTGACTCACCATTTAGAGAAACTAGCAACATTTATGATGGCAGCAACATCATGGCAGATATGGCAACCTTAAGTTTCGCTGGAAATGCTGCCATGGGCATGAGTTTAGTTGCTTTACACAATGGTGGTGGTGTTGGAATATCCAAATCGATTAATGGTGGTTATGGGTTGGTGTTGGATGGTTCAACCCGTATTGATGAAGTTATTCAACGTGCCATGATGTGGGATGTAATCAATGGTGTTGCTCGTCGTAGTTGGGCACGAAATAAACCAGCACTTAAAACCATTGAGCAATTTAACCAACAGGATTATGGAGTTGTAAGCAAGCCTCAACTTGCAAACAGAACTCTTATTCAACAAGCACTCATTAAAAGAAAGGAAGAGTACCATGAAGATCATTGAAAGTGTCATTAACATCAGTGAAGGTAAAGATCAATCCATCATTGATAAAGTAACTGAACCCTTTAAAAATAAACAAAAAGTTACCTTAATGAATGTCGAAGCCGATAGTGATTATCATCGCACCGTCATTTCAGTATTAGGTGAAGCCAACGCATTAAAAGAAGCAGTACTACAAAGTTGTGAAATAGCCATTGAGAGTATTGATTTAAGAAAACATCAAGGACAACATCCACGAATGGGTGCTGTGGATGTTGTCCCTTTTATCCCTATTGCTAATGCAACAATACAAGATTGCGTAATCCTTGCTCAAAAAGTAGGAAAAGCATTGGCAAAGAGTAAACAAGTCCCAATTTACTTGTATGAAGCTGCCGCAACATCACCAGATCGTGTCAACCTTGCAAAAGTGCGTAAAGGTGAGTTTGAAGGGCTAGCTGAAAAAATGAAGCAACCAGACTTTAAGCCTGATTATGGACCAAATCAACCTCATCCTAGTGCGGGAGCAACTGCTGTTGGTGCACGGATGCCGCTAATTGCTTACAACATTGATTTAGAAACAAACGATGTTGAAATTGCTAAAGAAATAGCGAAGAAAATTCGTTTTAGTAGTGGTGGCTTTGAATGTGTAAAAGCAGGGGGAGTATACTTAGAAAAAAGTGATACAACCCAAGTAACAATGAACTTAACTAACTACCAAATAACAAACATGCATGTGGTTTATGATGAAGTCTGTGCTTTAGCAAAGCAAGCAAATACCAAAGTAATTGCAAGTGAAATCGTTGGGTTAATACCGCTAGAGTCTTTATTAATGAGTGTGGCTCATTACTTTAAGTTTAGTCATTCTTTGCAAAACAAAGTATTGGACGATTACATTAAGGATCTTACATGAAAACGACGGTTATAAAAAACGCCAATCAAATTGTTACCTTTTTAGGTAATCAAGCTAAAAAAGGGCAGTCTATGAATGATATTACTGTCTTTAAAGAGAGCATCATTGTCATCGAAGATGACATCATTGTCTATGTTGGTAATCAAGCACAATGTCCAATTGAACTTTCACAAGCCACCATCATTGACGCTACCAATAAGATTGTATTACCGGGGTTAGTTGACTCGCATACACATTTGGTGTTTGGTGAAGATCGTGCAAACGAGTTTTATCAACGACTTAATAACGTTAGTTATCAAGAAATATTGCAAGCTGGTGGTGGTATTCACCAAAGTATAGAAAAAACAACAAACACACCAAAGGATGTCTTAATAAAACAAGCTAAAAAAACAGTGAAGAAAATGATTGAACAAGGAGTCACAACCATTGAAGCAAAAAGTGGATACTCAAAAGACTTTGATGGGGAAGTTAAACAAATGCAAGTGATTGCAGAGTTAAACAAGGAGTTTGATAACATGTTGCTTTCAACTTGTCTTGCGGCTCATGTTATTCCAAAACAACATAAAGACAATCCTCAAGTATACATTGACATGATCAAACACAAACTTATTCCTTATGTCAAAGAGCATAACCTAGCTCAGTTTTTTGATGCCTTTTTAGAAGAGAATGCGTACGATCAAGATCAAGTTATTGAAATACTCTCTAGTGCTAAAGAAGCTGGCTTTGATTGTAAATTACATTGTGATGAAATACATGATTTAGATGGTGCAACATTAGCTGCTAATTTAGGGTGTATTTCTGCTGAACATTTATTAGTGACTAATGAAAAAGGCATTCAAGCCATGGCCGATCATGATGTTATTGCGACACTACTTCCTTTAACAGCATTATCGCTTAAAAAGCCTTATGCTAACGCTCGAAAAATGATTGAAAGTGGTTGTGCACTAGCACTTGCGACTGATTTTAATCCGGGTAGTTGTTATAGTTATAGCATGCCATTACTAATGAGTTTAGCTGTCTTACAAATGGACTTGAGTATCGAAGAGATGATTTGTGCCATCACACTAAATGGTGCCGCAGCTTTAAATCAAGCAAAAGTTATTGGTACTATAGAAGCACATAAAAAAGCTGATCTTGTTATCTTTGATTGTCCTAGTTATACCCATTTGGTGTATCATATGGGTATTAATCAAGCACATACAATACTTAAAAATGGAAACATCATCCATACACAAGCAAAGGAGACAATATGAAAGAGTTAACCATGCAACAGTTTATTGATCAAGTCGCATCGACCGATCCTACAAAAGGAGGAGGGAGTGTCAGTGCCTTAAGTGGTGCTTTAGGGGTGTCATTAATGTTGATGGTGGCACGTTTGTTGCGCGCTAAAAATAAGTTTGAAGAGTATCACACAACACTTGATGAAATGATTGATACGTTAGATAAAGTTAGTGTGATGTTTACAAACTTTATCCAACAAGACAGTGAAGCGTTTGATCAAGTCATGTTGGCCTTTAAAATGCCAAAGGAAACAGAAACAGAGAAACTTATACGCAACCAAGCGATCCAACAAGGATTTTTAAATGCAAGCTTTATTCCTTTGCAAGTCATGCAACGAGTCAATGATGTTGCCAATATTTCTTTGCAATTATTATCGCTATGTCCACCTAGTTTTAAAAGTGATGCTGAAGTGGGTGTATTAATGTTAAATAGTTGCTTTGAAGGGGCTAAAAAGAATGTCCTTATTAATTGCGATAGCATTGATGATGAGCATCAAGTAATCCAAATTAAAAACAAAGTCGATGAAGCCGCTCATCAATGGAAGTATTATTACAATCAATTAAATGCATAAAAAAAACAGGACGTTAACATCCTGTTTAAAAGCCAAAGCATTGCTTATGGCTTTTTTTATGGTTGCATCGCGCCAAACAAAACAAGCCAAGCCAATATCGATTTTGCGACTAAACTTAAAACAATATACACTCTTTCACCATACAAGTAGTCTTTCCATTTCCCGACTTTCTTATATTGCAAGATCATGTTAATTGGAAATGTATTAAAGGCAATGAAGTAAGTTATAACAATCGCCCATACAAACCAAGGAACCATATCAAAGTTACCTGTACCAAACATGTAAATAAAGATGGCAATCCAAGGTCCTATTCCAGCGACACTACCCCAAATAAAAGGTCCCCAGTTTACTTTGTTTTCTTTTTTACTGTTAAGTAATTCCATATCTAAGCCAAATAAGTTCATGGCAGCATTAATTAAGAAAATCAAAATTAACGATGCAATATCATAAATACCAAACAAAGTAGCAATTAATACAATCATAATTGATGAACTAAGAGCATACTCAAACCAACGATATGGGTTGACTCCTTGTTTTAAGTTTTCCGTGTATTTGTCTTTCTTTAAGTAAATAAAGAAATGCGCAAAGGCAGATATAAACAAAAACATGGATACTAAAACTCCAAATGGTAATTCAAACAGTTCTTTTGAGACAACTCCTAGTGATTGAGTTTCAGTGTTAAATGAAATGTAATATTGAACAATCGTCGGTTGAAATTCTGAAATCGTTTGAATGACGGACGTTGCCAAAAACAACATCGCTAGTGCTTGAATAAAGTGCAAAAATCCCATTACTAAATTAAATTTTCTAAGCTTTTTAAATGTTTGTTCCATAAGTTTTCTTTCCCTTTCTTATGATTAGTTTATTATACTTTACTGCTTTATAAGTGTAAACTATTTTGAATATCTGATGTAAACATAGTGTATGTTATAATATAACCAAAAAGAAAGGGCACATGTATGTCAGATATATTTAAAGAAGCACTAGAAAAGCATTACCAGTGGAAAGGTAAGATTACAACGGTTTTAAACTCGCCATTAAAAACTAAACATGATTTAGCACTAGCTTATAGTCCAGGAGTTGCTCAGCCATGTCGAGAAATTGCGAAGGACAAATCATTGGCTTATGATTTAACTTGGAAAGGTCGTACGATTGCAGTTGTTAGTGATGGTAGTGCTGTATTAGGTCTTGGAAACATTGGCCCTGAAGCAGCGCTTCCTGTTATGGAAGGGAAAAGTGCACTATTTAAATCTTTTGGTGGAGTAGATGCAATACCAATTTGCTTAGATACACAAGATCCTGAAGAAATTATCGCGATTGTTAAAGCATTGGCACCTACCTTTGGTGGTATAAACTTAGAAGATATCGCTGCACCAAAATGTGTCATGATTGAAAGACGTTTAAAAGCAGAGTTAAACATCCCTGTTTTTCATGATGATCAACATGGTACAGCTATTGTAGTCATTGCTGGACTAATCAATGCTTTAAAATTAGTGAATAAAAAACCAGAAGACATCAAAGTTGTTGTAAGTGGAGTAGGTTCTGCTGGATCATCCATCATTTATATGTTGCGTGATTTTGGAGTAAAAAACATTCATGGTTTTAAAAGTTCTGGTCAACTTAACCAAGATGATAAAGCATCGTATGATTTCTTATCACAAGAACTATGTGAGTTTATTAATACAAACAATAGTAAAAAAACCATGGCTGAAGAAATGGTAGATGCAGATGTGTTTGTTGGTGTTTCAGTCGCAAATATTGTAAGCAAAGAAATGATTGCTTCGATGAATGATAAACCGATTGTGTTTGCCCTTGCCAATCCTGATCCTGAAATACCTTATGATGATGCAAAAGCAGCAGGTGCTTTTATTGTAGGGACAGGACGATCAGATTTTCCAAATCAAATTAACAATGTGCTTGCATTTCCAGGGTTATTTAAAGGAGCTTTACAATCGAAAGCATCAAACATAACAGAGTCAATGAAGTTAGCCGCTGCTAAAGGTATCGCTTCAATAATTAAAGAAGAAGATCTAACACCTGATTATATTATTCCTTCACCTTTTGATGAGAGGGTTGCCGAGATTGTGGCTCAACAAGTAAGTGATGAAGTAAAACAAATAAAGAAATAAAAATAGCGCTTATCGCGCTATTTTACTTGTTAAATCATCATCTTCATCAAAGCAATTTCCATCTTCACATTCAAGGTCCATTTCTTGTTCTTCTTTCACTACTTTTAATCCATGTTCAACTTCCCATGCAATTAGTAGCGAAATAATGACATGTAGCACAATAATTGCTCCAACGATAATTAAGTCATTAGTATCACGTATGGTAATCATTCTGAAAATCTCCGCTGCTAAATAAAAGAGTAGACCTAGTGAAATGGTACGACCAAAACGAATTCTAAGTTCCGTTGATGTTTGTGTGTAGCGTAGCCTAAAAAACTTGTATACAGTCAAGACACCAATATATAAAATAATAACTGCTCCAAATAATTCGAACAAGTTAATTAATATCTCAGTGACTGTAAGTACGACATCGTGTAATGTGTGAATTAATGCATCCATTGACTTCCCTCACTTCTTTTGTTAAAGTTTTCACTTAATAATCAATACATGGTAGATTATACCACTTTTTAAGAAAATTAAAAGGGTGAAAGAAAAAAACTTAACAATGTATGATTGCAGTCATTATTATAGTGATTTATACTATAACTGTAAATACAGTTATGTGAGGTACTTTTTGAATAAGTTGAATCGACAATTCAATAAGAAATTTTTATTGTTTTCCTTTATTATGTTGGTAATTTTTGTTTTGCTCAACATTTTTTTAGTAAACAATATTTCATATCATTACACAAACCTTAAACAAGATCAATCCATGATTGTGGCAGATGCTTATTCTAGAAGTGTAGAGAAAGTTGTTGTGGCTAATGAGATTACAGACAAACTGCTCGATGAACGTATTCGAGTTGCTTTATTTACTCTTTTAGCTAGTGAACAAGAGATAAATGAATCAATGACCAACGATATAAATGAATCATTAAAAAGATACGCTGATGTTTTAGAGATGGATGAAATCTACTTGTATAATCAAGAACTTCAAATTATTGGTTCAGCAACACTATCTTATTTAGGGTGGCAACCATATTATGATCATCCAGTAATGGTGTTTTACAATTCGGATGAACCATTTTTAATTGAGGATATTCGAAAAGACAGTGAATCGGATGAGTATTTCAAGTATGGGTATATTAAGCTTTCTGATGAAAAAATGATTCAGTTAGGAGTTAGTGCTGAAACCATTAATGAGTTGATAAGTGCTATTCAAATAGAGACTGTGTTACGTGATATTCAATTAGCAGAAGGTGTTGATCATGTTTATTTTATTGGTGAAGATTTAAGTGTTATTAATGTTACTACCGAGTATATAACACCAATAACACAAAGCGATTTTACATCCTTTATGTCTGGACAACATGTACACACAATTACATTAGATAACGCAGAAAGATACATTGAGGTGTACACTCCGATTGAAGGATCAAGTGTATTAAATAGTGGTTTACTAGTCACAAGATATTCAATGAGTGAAGTTCAATCACTTACTAGAAGCACATTTTTAACAATTGCAATTCCACTTCTTATCATATACACGATATTAACATACTTGATTTTTTCACGTTTTCAAAACAGTGAACGTTTATTGGAGCTCGCGTATGTTGATCCAGTTACGACACTTCATAATCGTACGTACTTAAAAGAACAAATGCTTAAAAATGGTTTTGATAATAACAGTGATAAGAAGGCATTAATTTTTATTAACTGTAGTAACTTTAAATATATTAATCAAACGTATGGTTTTCATACGGGAGATGAGATCTTGTTTGACATTGGTCAACGTTTAAAAGCAAAAGACAATCTAAAGAATATTTTCCGTTTTACAGCGGATCGTTTTGTCGTTTTCAATGATAAGTATGAAAGTACAAAAGATTTAATTGATCAAATCAACTCCATTAATCAAGTGTTTTCAAAACCATTTAGTATAAAAAATGCTACTCTAAATATTCAAGTACAAATAGGAGTAGTGGAAATCGAAAATGATTATGCTTCATTTGATGAAGTGATGAAAGATGCAAACTATGCATTAGAAAATATTCATGCCACATCTTCGACAAATTATGTGTTTTTTAATGATGTAATGCGTGGTAAAATTTCAAAGAACGAAACGATTTTAAATGAGTTAAGACAAGCCCTCAACAACAACGATCATAAATCATTGTTTTGTCATTTCCAACCAGTCTTGTCATTAAAAGATAATAAAATAGTGAAGTTTGAAGGATTATCACGATTAACATCAAAATCACTAGGTAATGTTACTCCAAATGAATTTATTCCAATAGCAGAAAACAATCAGTTAATTATTCCATTGGGATTTCATGTGCTTGAGCAAGCATGTCAATTTTTACAAGAGTTATCTTTAAATGGGTTTAATGATGTGAAGGTGGCTATCAATGTTTCAGCTATTGAAATATTTCAAAGTAAGTATGTAGAAAGCGTTTTATCACTATTGAATAAGTTTAATATTAATCCATCTCGATTAACGATTGAGATAACGGAGTCTATCTTATTTTCCGATTTTGATACGATTAACCAAAAATTGCGGCAACTTCAAGCGCATGGAATAACAGTAGCATTGGATGATTTTGGAACGGGATTTTCGTCCTTTGACCGGTTGGATGGACTAAACATCGACATTTTAAAAATTGATAAATATTTCGTAGATAAAATTACGAAACGACGCAAAAATGAAGTTATTATTTCTGATATTATTTCTATGGCACATAAATTTGGGTTACGTGTTATCGCTGAAGGGGTTGATGATAAAGCGCAACAAGCATATTTAAAAGAAAACAAATGTGACATGATACAAGGATATTACTTTAGTAAACCACTTTCAAAAAGTGATGCCATTATTTTATTAAATACTTGGAGTAAACATAGTCAACTACATAAAGATAAATGATAGATAAATAATAATCATTGAATAGTACATTGATTAAAAGGGGTATAATGATGCTTAGTGAGAAACAAATTATTAACTATTTACCACAAGGAGTTGCACTTTGTGTAGCACAAAAAGATGCTGTATCCTTTCAAGATATAAACATTGTTTTTTACAACCGTGCCTTTGCAATTTATTTTGATGTTGAAGAAGTATCAAAAGATGTTTTGACACATGAAGATTTTACCCATCTATCAATTGAAGGAAAGAAAATATTTGAAACGATGGCACATAAAGTATTAAATACTAATCAATTGCATCAGTATTTGCACTACTCGGAAACCTTAGGTAGTCATTTTCAAATCGTATTTTCTCCTATTGATAATCAAACATTTTTAGTAACAGTCAATGATGTGAGCTTACAAGTACTTAACGCAACAGAAAAAGAGATAATATTATCATCACTACATAATTTAATCATGGTGTTTGATCAGCAATACCGTTATCGTAGTATCTTTGTTTCTGAAGATTCAGAGCTATTTTTACCAAAAGAACATTTAATAGGACACTCGTTGACTGATTTATATCCATCTGATTTTTGTGATCCATTTATAGAATCATTAAACATAGCAAAACAAACCAACGATGTAGTGACTATTACCTTAGCATCTCCAATACCACTTGATGATCGTATCTTCACTTATCAACAACAGTTTGTAAAGATTAACAATCAGAACTTGTTTATTAGTACAGCAATCAATGTCACAGAAGACATATTTATACGCCAACAACTGGAAAAACAAACACAACAACTAGAAAAGTTTTTTACTGTAAACTTAGATTTATTAACGATAATCGATTTTGAGGGTTATTTTGTTCGTGTTAATCGTATATGGAAAGAAATATTAGGATATGATCTTTCAGAAATTGAAGGTAAATCAATTTTTGATTTTATACATCCAGATGATATTGACGCAACTCAAAAAGTTATGAATCAATTAAATAATAATCAAGAAGTTAGTTATTTTGTTAATCGATACAAAACAAAAAATGGAGATTACCGGACTTTTGAATGGCGTGCTTCATTTGGTGATGATGTAATTTATGCTGCAGCACGTGATATTACCGACCAACAAGAAATAGAAAGTAAACTACGGTTTCAAAAAGAACAATTTGAAATGGCTATTGAAGGATCTCAAGAAGGAATTTGGGATTGGGACATTAGCAGCAATACTCTATTTTTATCAAAACGTTGGAAAAAGATGCTTGGCTATAAAGATGATGAGTTAGAAAATCGCTTTGAAACATTTGCAGATTTAATATTTGAAGATGATTCGGAATTTGTAATGAAGAAGCTGACCGATTTCTTTGATGGCAGATCAGAAGAATACGATGTTGAGTTTCGAATGAAACATAAAGATGGAAGTGTTGTTTGGATACGATCTCGCGCAGATGCTATCCGAGATAATGAAAACAATGTAATACGAATGGCAGGGTCCCACTCGGACATTACTAAATCAAAACATGCTGCTCAAGAAATTCAAGAAACATATTTCCGTTTAAATCAAATGGCCGAATTTGGTCGTTTAGTTGTGTGGGAATTAGATAAAGAGGGACGATATATTTATGCAAGTGATACTTTTAAATCCCTGTTAAACTATGAAGTAAAAGATGTAATAGGAAAATATGTGTATGATTTTCATCCTGAACAAGGTAGGGAATACTTTAAACGTACATTTATGAGTTTTATCGAAAACGATAAAAAAATTGTCAACTTTGAAAATAAAAAGATAAGTAAAGAAGGAAATATAATATGGGTAAGTAGTAATGGAATTCCAATATACAACTCAAAAGGGGAACTAGTTTGTTATCGAGGATCAGACCAAGACATTTCCAACATTAAACAATCACAAGCGGATTTAGCTGCTAGTGAAGAAAAATATCGGTTGTTAACTGAAAATCTATCGGATGTGCTATGGATTTATCATTTATCAAATGATCAGTTTACCTATTATAGTTCTTCAATTGAAAACTTAACAGGATATAGTGTAGCAGAGATGTTAGATAAAGGGATTCAAGAGATCATGAATGAAGAATCCTATCAGCAACTTTACAATCTTATTCAACAATCCTTAGAACCGTTTAAAAATAATCCATCTTTACAACGTCCAATGTTGTGTGATGTTCAAATTAAAAAAAGCAATGGTTTAACCCATTGGGTAGAACTTTCCTTTACGTATCGTTTTAATGACAATTTTGAAGTAGAAGTCATTGGTGTTGCTCGTGATATTGAAGATCGTAAAAAAGTAGAACGTCAGTTACAGTATTTATCCTTTCATGATACACTCACTGGCCTATACAACCGTGCTTTTTATGAAGAAGAACTTAAACGTCTAAATACACAGCGTAATTTACCATTGTCGATTATAATGGCAGACATTAATGATTTAAAACTTACCAATGATACCTTTGGTCATATTGAAGGAGATAAACTTATAAAAACCTTTGCGAGTGTGTTGCGTAAAGTTATGCGCCAAGATGACATTATCGCTCGTATTGGTGGTGATGAATTTGTCATGTTGCTTCCAAATACCGATGAAGTTGATGCTCAACATGTAGTAGATCGTATTTATGAGCATGTTCAAGATGAAGCACCAACAAAACTAAAATTATCGGTTGCTTTAGGACATATGACGACACATGAACCTTTTGATTATATTGATGAGTTGTTTAGAAAAGCAGAAGATGCGATGTATAAACACAAACTTAGAAACAAACTTCGTCAAGAAGCAGAAACAGTAGCAATCGTAGAAGAAAGTTTTAAAGAAAAATACCCTTTGTATTATCAAATGGGAATCGATATGATACCATATGTATTAGAAATGGTAAGCAATCAAAACTTAACGAAAAAGCAACTAAAAGATGTGGAAAACGCAACACGGTTTGCTTTTGTTGGTATGTTAAGTGAGGATGATATTTCACTCCATAAAAATAGTCATAGAATTGCAGAACATGGTTATCACATCTTAAAAAATGTACCAGCTTATCGTGATGTGGCGGATATTGTATTGGCACTTTTTGAAAACGTCAATGGTAGTGGATTACCTCATAGATTAGAAAAAGAGGAAATACCATACCCATCGAAAGTGATTCGTATTGTGATGGATTATTGTCACTATAAAAATCATAAAGTGGGTGAGGATGAGATTAAAAATCGTATGTTGGATTATGCCAACTTAAAATATGATGAAGGGTTACTCAATCAGTTTTTTAACATCATACAGGAGTCTGACAATGAGAAGATACGACCGTAAAAAACTCCCATTAAAAGCATATGAAAAACTAGAACTATCACTTATGCCTACTCGCCATGAGTCGACTATTGTGACAAGTGTAACGATAAAGAGTGATTCTCTTGTATCCTTTTTGCATGAAAAAAAGATCAAAATCTTTCCTTGGGTCCTTTTTGCTTGTTTAAAGACTGTCATGCACTATCCACAATTACAACGATTTGTGCTCAACAATCAATTGTATCAACATAAGCAAATGAGTATTTCAACCGTAATCAAAAAAGATAAACAAGTTGCAGGAAACAATAGTTTTGCGAAAATTGTACTAACAGAAACCGATGATGTAGTAAGCATTAGCGAAAAACTAAATAAGTTAATTTCTCAAACTCGAAGTGAACAAGGTAATAATTCAGACAAGCTTATTCAAGGCTTTGGTAAGTTTCCACCTAGTGTGTTTAAAATTATTAAGCATGGTTTATCACTGCTTGATAAATGGGATTGGTTACCTAATAGCATTATTGATGATGATCCATTACATACAACAGCTGTGATTGCAAATTTAGGAAGCATTGATGGATTTAGTGTGAACCATCATTTGTACAATTGGGGCACAGCATCGATGTTTATTACCTTTGGGCGGTTAAAAGAAGATGGATCTTTGGATGTTACCTTCAGTGTGGATGAAAGAATATCTGAAGGAATGGTTCTTTTTAAAGCATTAACTCTTTTTAAAGATATATTGGAGAATCCATATGAACATGTATCAAAAGATTGCTGATATTGCCAAACTTTACCCCCATGAAATAGCACTTTCATGCAACAACAAACACATGACTTATGCGTCGCTTTTTGAACATATTGAGATAGCGACATACAAATGTTTGCATGCAAACATAAAACCAGACGACAAAGTAGCGCTATTACTACCGAATATTTTTGAGTGTGTCATTTTGTTGTATGCCTTAAATCAGCTTGGGTGCACAGTTGTGATGCTTCATCCATTAAGTTCACCAGCAATGATTCAAAAGCGATGTGAACTAGTAGGGGTAAGCAAAGTGTTTGTACTAGATGCATTAGCGCATCGATATACATCAATTCTTAGTAAGAAAAATACGATTATAATTTCTATGGCAAACACCCTTAAAGGATTTGAAAAAGTGTTCTTAAAAGCGAAGTACGCCTTTAAGTTTCGCAAAATTAAGTTTGATAAGTTAAAAAGTACACCAACAGGCTATATACCATCCAATAATAAAGATGCAGTAATTTTATTTTCTAGCGGTACTACAGGAGAGCAAAAGGCGATAAGTTTAAGCAGTGAAGCATTTAATGCTCTAGCCGATCAAATGAAGCAACAAGTTACACCAGAAGTTGGTATAGATTCAATGTATTGTGTGTTACCTTTTTTCCATGGTTTTGGTTTAGGTGTATCCCTTCATGGTGTCTTAGCCATAGGAGGACGTTGTGTTTTAGTGCCACGTTTAAAGAAAAAGACAATGGTAAATGAATTATTGAAAGAAAGACCAACGTATATTGCAGGTGTACCATATTTGTATCGAATTTTACTTAATGATAAGACATTTATATCAAGTGATTTATCGTTTATTAAGGAAGCATTTGTTGGTGGTGAGTTAGTAGCACCACAACTAATCGAAAAATTTAATGCGTTGTTAAAAGAGAAAAAGGCAAAAGGATCACTACGAATTGGTTATGGTATGAGTGAAGCAACAACAGCAATTACTCTTTCTGAACCATTTGATAGTACCCCACATTGTGTGGGTTATCCTCTTGATGGAAACACCATTAAAATTATTAAAGAAGATAATAGTGAAGCAGAAGTTTATGAACATGGAGAAATATGTGTGGCAGGACTTGTGCTTATGAATGGGTATTACAACAACCCTAAACTGACAAAACAAGTGTTTAGTAAACGAGATGGTGTGCAGTATTATCATTCAAGTGATATTGGCTACAAAGATGAAAAAGGACGGATATATTTCTCTCATCGAAGTGATGAACTTATTAAAGTTAAAGGATATTTTGTTAATCCTTTAGAAGTAGAAGAACAGTTGTACAAAGTTAAAGGTTGTATGGAAGTTAAAGTGTTTGTTAGTGAAAAAGAAGTGCTTTGTGCGATGATGGTGTTTGATAAGAAATACCCAAAAGAAGTTCTCATAGAGAAAACGACCGAGGCGTTATCAACACTCGATCGTTGGTGTATACCAAAACAGTATTATGTAGTTAGTGAAATTCCAAAAAATGAAATGCGAAAATATGATTTAAAACGAATTAATCAGTCGCTGTATTTACAAACGATTCAGTCTCTTGAGGAATGGACCCATTAAAGTGTAGCCCATCTGCGTCCACTTTAAAGGCTTCTACTTCAAAACCTGGTAGTTCTCTTAATACACGATTTAATATTGTCCCAATTTCAGTGCCATATACGTTTGCTTGATCCACTGGAAAAGGAATTAATCCAACATTGACAGTTTCAAGCATTGCAAAAAACTCTGTTTCTGGTGAATATGTCAGTGATGTTTCGATGTATATTGGGCGTCCTTTTACTGTCTCAACGATTGTTTTATATCGCTCAGCAACAGGAAATAAATCATAGACAAAGGTTAAGTCATTACCAATGGTGGCACTTGCAATAACATAATCATCACCAGCAAACTTAATTTGTATGTTTCTTAATATACTCTTTTCATTAATTACCGCATTAGCAAGTGCACTTGCTTGTTCACTACTTAAAGTGCCCTGTACTTCTAATGATCCAGAAGCGCTGTAATTCTCAAAAAAGATGTCTTCAATACTTGCATTATTCTCTGTAAATGTTATCCCACTTGCCTCAATGTAGGAGTCTAAATCAGCATCGGTATACTCTACACCAGCTGTTTTAGGTATCGATAATAAGATAAAAGCCCCTCCCACAAGCACAAGTAAGACTACAACTAAGAAAATAAGTCCTTTAACTAATTTTTTCATAGTCCTCCTTATGTGTGTGACACTTTGAAAAAAGTGTCTGTATTTAGTCAAATTCTAACAAATTTTACACTTCAGTAACAACTTTTTATACTATATT